>JAIPBX010000076.1 GCA_021738485.1 Bacteroidales bacterium
CCAGCCCGATATTTATGTCGTGTGCGACCTCTCGAAGCTCGATGATCGCGGTTGCCTGGGCGCTCCCGATTTGATTATCGAGATTGTATCGCCCGACAGGGTTCAGCGTGATGTCAAGGAAAAGTTTGAACTTTACCAGGACCACGGTGTAAAGGAGTATTGGATCGTCAATCCCAACGATGAAAACATCAATGTTTTTGTTTTGGATAACCAGGGAAAATACCAGTTTAAGGGAATGTATGCCGGCGATGACAAAATCCCCGTTAACATTTTCAACGGCGATCTGAAAGTAGACCTTACCGAGGTTTTCGTCCCCGAAAAGAAATGATTCTCAATACTTTCTCAATTCATTTTCTCTCTATCCGATTCGCACCATCCAGCCAAAAGCACGGCCGTGCTTTTCTACTTGCCTCATTACTCACTACTCTCCGCTCATCTCTCATCTTTTCCTCTGCGCTCTTTGCGTGAATTCTTCAAAAAAAACTCACCGCTCATCTCTTCTTCCGTGATATCAAATAAATCACCACACCCAACGCCAGGGTTCCCAGACCCGCTACTGAAGCCAGGGGTTTGGTTATCAGTGTATGTACAATCATCCAGCCCATGATCAGCAAAAAAATAATTGGCGTTAGGGGATAGCCCCAGGTTCGGTAGCTTTCTTTATTCCCCTGCTTCCGTCGCAGGACGAATATTCCAGCCACGGCCAGTCCGGCAAACAGGCTCAGGGTAAAGCCGACGTAAACCAGAATAGTCTCAAAGGAGAAAGTCAGTATCAAAACCATAGCGATAATCATTTGCAGGATAATGGCTATGTAAGGAGCCCCACCCCTGGTTTTTTTGGCCAGCATCTTAAATAAGGGATAATCTTCTCCTACCACTTGGTATATCCGTGGTCCGGCCATAACCATAGAGCTTAAGGTTGACATAAGGAAAACGGCAATCAACAACGATATCAAGACCCCACCTTCAGTGCCGAAAATAGCTTTGGCGACATAATGCCCCACCTCTACTTTGCCCGAGATAGCCTCCATCGGCACAGCAGTCAGGTAAAAGAAATTCAGGGCCAGGTAAAGGCCGGTCACTATCACTGTTCCACTTATCAGTGCCAGGGGGAGATTGCGCGAAGGATTTTTTATCTCTCCGCCCAGGTAAGCGGCTGCATTCCATCCTGAATAGGCATACATAACAAAAATTAAACCGGCAGCAAAGGCAGGATTGATAATATCTGCCGGCTTAAAATCTGCTATCGAAAGCGAGCTGCTATCGCCGGGCGCCAAAATAAATCCCCCGATAATCAAAGCCAGAATCAACAACACTTTAAGCCAGGTGATCACATTCTGAACATAACCCCCAAACTTCACATTCCACAGGTGAACCAAAGAAAATGCCAGCACAAGAGCCAAAGATGATAGTACAACAGGTAATTCCGGAACTACACTACCGAGATACCGGGAAAAAGCCACCGCCACTGCTGCTACGGGAGCTGAAAACCCCACGATCAATGAAATCCATCCGGCCAAAAAACCTGCCATAGGATGAAACAAGCGGCTAAGGTAGTGGTACTCTCCTCCGCTTCGGGGCATCCGCACGCCCAGCTCGGCATAGGTTAATGCTCCGCAAAGGGCTACCAGCCCACCCACCAGCCAGGCAATTAAAATGGTCAGGGGATGTCCGAGGTCTTTGGCAAGAAAGCCGGTAGTCGTGAATATGCCGGTACCAATCATGTTGGCGATGACGACCGAGAGGGCTGTCAGGGGCCCGAGAACCCGTTTTCCGGAATAATTTACATGTTCTGAAGAATTGGTCATAAGCAGCTTCAGAGTGGCGATTGATTATTCCTCATCCGGTGGGATTGGCTCGTCAGGATGTATCATAGGGACAAATCGCACACCGGTGATAGTATTTTTCTTAATTTTACCATCCGCAGTTTTGCTTACCACCTTTAGAAGCTGAAAAGTATCACCCACCGGCAACACCATTTTTCCTCCGGGTTTTAACTGCTCAATCAGGGCCTGAGGAATTCTTTCGGGAGCTGCCGTAACAATGATGCGATCAAAGGGAGCTTCGTCAGGCCATCCTTTATAGCCATCGCCCCATTTTACGTGCACATTCTCATAGCCCATCTTCTTCAAACGTCCTTCCGCCATATTTGCCAGCTCTTCAATGACTTCGATAGTGTAAACTTCTTTAACAAGCTGCGCTAATATGGCTGCCTGGTATCCGGAGCCGGTGCCTATTTCCAAAACTTTTTCCGATCCCTGGATATCCAAAGAAGTAGTCATCAAAGCAACGATATAAGGCTGGGAAATAGTTTGCCCTTTACCTATCGGCAAGGGAGAATCATCATAAGCCGATTTACTGTATCGGCCCGGCACAAATTTATGCCGCGGTGTATTTTCCATTACTTTTAACACCCGCTCATCTTTTATTCCTCTGGATTCTATCTGCTTTCTAACCATTTCCTTAGCCTCACTTTTCCACCAGCCCTTTTTTTGCTGGGGGATAACTTTACTGACTTCCTCGTTGTCATTCATCTGCTTTTCGCCATTGCTGTCAACTATCAAAAAGGAAGCAAGCATCCCGGAAATTAAAATAATTGCACTATAAGTCACAATCTTACTTCCCGGTTTACGGAAAAAACAGTTCAATAACATAGACTTGTATTTTATACCAATAACAAACTTAATAAAAAACTGAAGGAAATGCGAAACTTTAATAAAAAAGTAATCCGGTAAACATCGGCCATTTACCTGAAGATCATCTTAAAGAAAAGAACCGTTATTATGTCATGCCTTGTTTAAGGTTTCCATAATACCCCAGGCCGCTCTGGCCGAAGCCCCCGGCCCACCAATCACTTCTCTCAGGCGCTTATAATCGTTAAAAAGTTTTTCGCGCCGGGTTCGATCATGCAGCATCCTATCCAGCTCCTTATTCATTTTTTCGGACGTCATATCATGCTGTATTAATTCGGGAATTACAGGTTCATCCAGGATAAGATTAGCCAGACCAATATAATCCACTTTCACAACCCGCCGGGCAATTTCAACGGAAATCTTATTGCCTTTATAGCAGATAACCTGGGGTAAATTAAGCAATGCCGCTTCAAGGGTTGCCGTTCCCGAGGTAATCAAAGCCGCCCTGGAGTATTTCATAAGTTCAGGGCCCTGGTTAAAAAGCACTTTAATATGCTCTCCCTTCAAATGCTGTTGATAAATCGCTTCATTTTGCGAAGGCGCTCCTCCTATCACAAACTGGTAGTCTTCATACAAACGAATGAGCTTAAGCATCTCCGGTAAAATCGTATTGATCTCCTGCTTTCGGCTGCCCGGAAATAGAGATATAATGGGCACATGCCTCAGGTCATTTTTCTTATGGAATTCCTGCTTCTCTTCTTCTGATATATCCAAATTTAAATAGTCAAGAAGGGGATTACCCACATATTCAGTGTTCACGCCAAACCTACCGAAAAACTCCTTTTCAAAAGGCAAAATAGCAAACAGCTTATCAACTGTCTTACTGAGCTTTTTACCCCGCGACTGCTTCCATGCCCATGCTTTGGGGGCGATATAATAAAACACCGGGAAGGGCTGCTTAGCGGCAAAATCTGCTATCTGAAGGTTAAAACCGGGATAGTCCACCAATATAAGTGCATCGGGCTGATAATCTGCAATTTGCTTTTTGCATCGGCTGATGTTCCGCACAACGGTTCTGAAGTTAGCCACTACTTCATAAAACCCCATAAATGCAGCTTTTCGGTAATGATGGTCCAGTTGCATACCTGCATCAGCCATAAGGTCTCCGCCCCAGCCACGTATTTCCGCTTTAGGGTCCTGCCGTTTTAGCTCCCGTATAAGATTGGAAGCATGTAAATCGCCCGAAGCCTCACCTGCAATGATGTAATATTTCATGAAGCTGATTTATACCTGTTAATTTCTTATTAATGAAAAAAAACAAAAAATACGATCATATAAACAAAGGTCACCGCCAGAATTCCCCGTCCTGTTTTGTCATACTTATAGCTAATTAGATAAGAGCGCATGGGCAGCAGATTAAGCATGATGGCAAGAAGGACAAGGTGCTTCACCTTAATCGCCACCATATTCGAAAATGTGCTCTCCAATACAGCGATTATTCCATGCATCACTCCATAAATCACCACGGGCAACAGCACTGCCATGACCACTCCCAGCAAATAAGAGTCCTGTTTCAAATAATTAAACATCCTGGTTGAGGGCTTTGAGTTTATCTATCATCTTATGACTTGTCCAGTCGAATTGCATGGGGACCACCGCCACATAATTATTTTTCAACGCCCATTCATCTGTATCCTCAAATCCGTCGATACTAACAAACTCACCCGTTAACCAGAAATATTCTCTTTTGCGGGGGTCCACTCTCTGGTCGAAACGCTCATCCCAGTAGCCCAGTCCCTGGCGGCAAACACGAACGCCCTTAATCTGATTAAAGGGTACGGCGGGGATATTCACATTAAGACAATTGCCTTCAGGCAGAGGATTCTCAAGTGTATTTCTTACGATATCCCGGATGTATTTCCGGGAGGATTCAAAATCTGCATCCTGCGAATAATCGTCCAGGGAAAAGCCGATCGATGAGATTCTCGACATGCATCCTTCAATCACGGCAGCCATAGTACCCGAATAAACTACATTCACCGTGGCATTGGACCCATGATTAATACCGGAGACTAAAAGATCAGGTTTCTTATCCAAAGCCACTTTTTCTCCCAGCTTAACGCAATCAACCGGCGTCCCATTGGTGGCATACTCTATATAATCCTCTTCCTCACGTTGTTTGAATAATCTAAGCGGACTATCGATAGTTATAGCGTGACTTTTCCCGGAATGAGGTTTGTTGGGAGCTACTACGATTACCCTTCCGAATTCACGCATTATATCAATCAAAGACCTTAATCCGGGGGCATAAATTCCATCATCATTGGTAACCAGTATGGTTGGCTTGCTCATAATTCTTTTACTAACAGTTATTTCTAAACAATATTTCCCTAAAGTAATTTGCAAAGGTAAGAAATCTATCTGTCATGGTTATTAACGGGTGTCAATCAATAAAAGAGCCCCCTGCAGAAACTCCTGAGTTGGAAATTATTTTTTGTATTTTTAACCCAAAATTTGGCTTATGGAAAGTATTCCACAGTTTTTTGAAAGATATGCGAAAGAACATAAAGGGAATCCTATCCTCTGGGAAAAACAACAAGGCCTTTACCAAAGTATTAACTACGGGGATTTCAGGGAATTGGTACACCGTTTTGCTGCCGGTTTGGCGCAAATAGGAGTAAAGAAGGGTGAACGCGTTGCCCTTTTGTCTGAAGGCAGGAACGATTGGTTGATGAGTGAATTAGGCGTCCTATACAACGGAGCGGTATGTGTACCCCTATCTACTAAATTGAATGAAGACCGGGAGATTATTTTTCGTTTAAACCATTCTGAAACAACTACGATTATTGTTTCAAAACAACAATATGATAAGGTAAACCGAATTAAGCCGGAACTCCCTGCACTCAGGCGCATTATTCTTCTTGACAATAAAGGGGAGCTGTTGGAAAACGAATTTTCAAAGGAATACATCTTCCGGCAAGGAGATGAGTTTTTACAAGATAAAAAGGAGCTTTTTGAGCAGATGTGGAAATCCATAACCCCCGATGATTTCGCCAATATCAGTTATACCTCAGGGACTACTTCCGACCCGAAAGGGATTGTGCTGACGCATAACAATTACACAGCCAATGCCGAGCAGGCATGCGGACTTATGGAAATCCCGAGAGACTATATTATGTTTATTGTTCTACCGTGGGATCACTCCTTTGCCCATACTGCGGGCTTGTACAGCCTCATCAAAAAAGGTGCAAGCATAGCTTCCGTAGAAGCCGGAAAAACTCCCCTTGAAACGCTGCGCAATATTCCCAAAAATATGAAGGAGCTGCGTCCGCATATCATGTTGAGTGTTCCGGCCATTGCCAAACGGTTCCGTAAGAACATCGAAGAGGGTATACACCAGAAGGGACCAAGAGCAGAAAAAATGTACCATCACGCCCTGAAGATAGCTTATGATTATAACCGGGAAGGTTATAATAAAAAAAGCGGCCTACAACTTAAAAACCGGCTTCTGCTCAAAATTTATGACAAGCTCCTTTTCCAGAAGATCAGGGAGAATTTCGGAGGAAGAATGAAGTTCTTTGTTGGTGGGGGTGCTCTGCTGGATATTGAATTGCAACGCTTTTTTTATGCTATTGGAATGCCCATGTTTCAGGGCTATGGATTATCGGAATCCTCTCCCGTTATTTCGGCCAATGCCACCCATGCTCATAAATTGGGATCTTCGGGGAAAATCGTCGATAATATGGATATTGTTATATGTGATGATAACGGCAAGGCTTTACCCAATGGTGAGAAGGGTGAAATAGTCATCAAAGGGCCCAATGTAATGCACTCTTATTGGAAAAACGATAAAGCTACTGCTGAAACTATCAAAGATGGATGGCTGTATACAGGAGATTTGGGATATATCGATAAAGATCATTACCTCTATGTGCTGGGCCGTTACAAGAGCCTGCTGATCAGTAACGACGGCGAAAAATTTAGCCCGGAAGGTATTGAGGAAACTATCCTGGAGCACTCGCCCTTTATCGAGCAAATGATGCTGCATAACAACCAGGACCCCTACACGATAGCTCTTATCTACCCGAATCGGGAGGCTTTGATGCGTTATGCCCGTGAAAACGAGATTGATATTTCCGGGGAAGAAGGTAAAACAGCTTTAATCCACCTTCTCAAAGAAGAATTCAACAAATACAAAAAAAACGGACCTAACGGGGGGATTTTCCCGGAGCGCTGGCTTCCGGCTACTTTTGGGATTTTGGAAGAGGGTTTCACGGAAGAAAACAAATTGCTCAACAGTACAATGAAAATGGTTCGCGGACGGATTACCAAACGGTATGAGGAAAAGATTAATTACCTGTATAGTGCGGAAGGTAAAAAACCTGTGAATGAAGTGAACCTGAACGCACTCGGGAATCTTACGAATAATAAGTAAAGCTGTTTGTGTTTCCTTCTCAAATGAATGGTTTCCGCCCGGCAGAAATCAATATGCATCCCATACCAGCAGCTTCTGATAAAGCGCATGCACCGGAAGGCCCACAACATTGAAGTATGACCCTTCGATACGGGTTATAGCGGCAAAGCCTATCCATTCCTGTATGCCATAGGCACCTGCCTTATCATAAGGTTGGTAAGCATTAATGTAAAAATCTATTTCTTCCCGGTTCAGATTTTTGAAAAAAACCCGGGTGCTAACGCTAAACACTTGTTGCCTGGAGCGGGTCTTCAGCGATACCGCGGTAATTACTTCATGATGCCGGCTCGAAAGGCTTTCCAGTATTTCTCTGGCATGTTCATAATCAAAAGGTTTGCCCAGAATTTCATTTCCTATTGCTACTACCGTATCCGCTGTAATAATCATAGTGTTTTTCTCCAGCTCCTTTACGGGGAATGCCTCTCCTTTTTTCCGGGCTATATATTCGGCGGCTTCTGCAGGCGTTGCTGATTCGGGGAAATCTTCATCGACCGGACGGACTTCCACTTCAAATTGCAATCCGAATTGTTGTAAAAGGGCTTTACGACGCGGGGATTGCGAAGCGAGTATAAAGCGATAATTCTTCAATAGTGGGTTTAACGTTTCTATCATACACATCCTATTGAATAGCAAGCAACCGGCATTGAAACTACTCCGGTTATCATTACCAGTTTCGTAAGCTTTGTAATATTATCAAAATGCCTTTTTTGTCCGGCTTTGCTCAGTATAATCATAAGAATTACAAGCGGCAATTGAATAAGTATAACAAAATACCCAAACATCACATACCATCCAGCTATTCCCATTAAATACTGCGCACCTATTGACATCAAAAACACAAAAACAGCTATGCCAATAGCTATATAACGTGTGGCCTGCACTCCAATGATTACCGGAAGCGTCCGTCCTCCGAAATATTTGTCACCCTCCAGGTCTTCAATATCTTTAATAATTTCACGAAGGATATTTATAATAAAAGCAAACGCCGTATACCCCCATACAAGGATGCTTCCAATCACAGGGGCATCATATGGGCCTGATAAAAAATTCCCATAAAACAGCTCAGCCAGCCATACCAAATAAAATGACAGGGCTGACAAAAAAGCAATCACTAAATTGCCGACAACCGGAAGCTTTTTTAAAGACGAGGAATAAAACCACAGCAATAAAGCAGTTAGAATGTAGATAAAAACAAAATTTATATAATCAATAATCACACCCGCCATAAAGCCTGTTAAAATACCCGCTGCAGTGAGTGTCCAATAGAAATTCTCCGCCTTTGTCGCAGAAATGTATTTGCCTACCATCTTATCGGCCGGCTTATTTACCTGATCAATCTTCACATCAAAAAC
Source organism: Bacteroidales bacterium (assembly GCA_021738485.1). Taxonomy (GTDB): domain Bacteria; phylum Bacteroidota; class Bacteroidia; order Bacteroidales; family JAIPAH01; genus JAIPAH01. The sequence continues at coordinate 8,460 of JAIPBX010000076.1, forward strand.
ATCATTAATCACATAGCCGCCCCCGGCAATCAAAATTGTAGAAAGACTCAGCAAGCCAAACACCCATCCCGGTAGTGTTTCATTAATACCATGAGAGACCATGAGAGGGTCTATGATAAAATATTTCAGTAACACTTGCGTGAAAACAATAATTATCAAATTTTTCCATCTAACCAACTTCAAATAAACCATAGTAATAGTCTACCAATGAAAGGCATCGTGATTTAACCACTGTTCCTGAATTTTCATTACCTGTTCTATAATATCCCGCACACACCCTCTGCCACCGTCTTTATGAGATATGTAGTCACAGATATTTTTAATTTCTTCTGCGGCGTCAGCGGGGCAGCAGGCAACCCCCGCTTTATGCATGGGCTTCATATCGGGAATATCATCCCCCATATAAATAATATGTTCCGGGCTAAGTTGATATTTTTCGATTAAGCTATCATAAATCTCCAGTTTATTTTCAACCCCAAGGTATATATCTTTAACGCCCAGATTCTCCAACCGCTTAAGGGTCGATTTGGAATCACCGCCCGATATCACGATAATCCGATAACCCCGCTTCATGGCCAGTTGCATGGCATAACCATCTTTAACATTGGCTGTGCGCAGCGCTTCCCCCTCTGATGTAAGTATGACATTTCCATCCGTCAACACACCATCATAATCCAAAATAAACGTATTAATTGTATGCAGTGACGCTCTGAAATTTTTTCCCATAAAAACTAATGCTTAAAATATTTTTGAATTTCCTCACTGAGTATTCTGTAAATTTTTTGATTTTCTATATCGGTGCTAAGCACTTCAACATGTTTATGCAGCGTGCCGTGGTCTCCCCGAACTGCAGGCCCTGTCTGCACTTCAGCCGGATTGTTTTCCATCAATTTGTTCATTGTTTCCCGAATAAGAGGGAAAAGTATGTTCCGGGAAATATTTTCGCGAGCAAGAAGGTCGGAGGCAATCAGATTCATGTAATTGACGAAATTGGAGGCATACACTGCTGATAGATGAATGACCAGTCTTTCCCGGCTGTTGGTCAGTCGCACATCATTACTAAAGGTTTGGGAAAGTTCTTTCAGTTTATGGGTATTCTCTTGGTCATTGGCTTCAACACATACCGGAATCTCCGAATAATCTAGTATTCTCTCTTTAGTAAATGTCTGCAAAGGATACAACACCCCATAATTTTCACAAAAAGCCTCCAACTCATCAATCGCAGTAGAACCGGAGACATGAACGGTAAGCGGTTTTTTGGCAGGAAGTTGTCTGGCTACATCTTTTATAGCAATATCAGGAACAGCCAGAATCAGCAAATCGCTGTGCTCCGGCAGTTCACTCAGGCTTTCCGGCACGCGGGCCTCTACCTTATTTGCCAATGCAACTGCATTCTGGTTGGTCCTGCTGTATACACTTTCTATATTAAATCCTTTCTGATAAAAGGCTTGCGCCAAATGGGTGGCCACGTTGCCACTGCCACAAATGGCTATTGATTTGATATCAAGTTTATTCATTTCCAGCGAATATACAAATTTCTTTTAAAATTGGATTTCTTCGGTTTCCCTGAACAAGATTACTATCACCAGGCTAATAAGGTAGACAGGCGATTTTCAGCTCCTTATACCTCAACGGGAAAGGCGTGAAACTGATTTTCAGCCCGGAATTCCCTGTAAATTTTTCCAACCATCAGCATTGATGGAAATTTTAATAAAAATGAAACAACAGCAGTAAAAAGCCTGCCTGAATTGGTAAATTATCTAAAAATAATTAGCTTCGTAAAAAAACAACATCACGATATGAAAATAGGCATTATCGGGGGGACGGGATTAGAACAACTAAACATTTTTGAAGAATCGGGCGAAGTAAGTTTCAGCACCCCATATGGTAAAACAAGTTCTACCTTTTTTAAAGGTATTTCAGGCAATAATGAAATCTATATTCTTTCGCGCCATGGAAGATCTCACAGCATACCCCCCACGCAGGTGAATAACCGGGCCAACATATTTGCAATGAAAGAATTGGGGATTGAAGCGATTATCGCTACAACAGCCTGCGGCAGCCTCAGAGATAAAATCGGTGTCGGCCACCTGGTTTTCCCGGACCAGTTTATCGACTTTACCCGGCATCGCGATATTACCTTTTTCGATAAATTTGAAGAGGGAAAATTGGGACACATCAGTATGCCCGATCCTTTTGATGACAATCTGCGCAATAAATTAACCCAGGAGGCCGCTAAACTCAACCTCAATTATCATAGCCAGGGAACACTTGTCACCATTGAAGGTCCACGTTTTTCGACAAGGGCGGAATCACGGATGTTCCAAAGCTGGGGAGGCGATATCATCAACATGAGTATTGCCCCGGAAGTTATTTTGGCCAATGAACTTGGAATACCTTATGCCACAGTAGCTATCAGTACCGATTATGATAGCTGGAAAACAGACGAAGAGGGCGTGACCTGGGAGGAAGTCCTGAAGGTTTTTAAAAGCCGGGTGGAAACAGTAAAAACATTGATGGCAAATACATTACTAAACATATAGGCTGAGTTAATCATTGCTCTATAAAATAAAGGATATACAACAAAGATGAAAAGACTCTTTTCGAACATTGAAAAGATTTTCACTTATCCCGTAATCATTACGCTTATTATGGGGACAGTGATCATATTACTCCTACCTCCTCTTTTTAAAAAATATGATTTACAAATCAAAGAGCATCAGAATATTTATTATGACAACTATATTGAATTCAGCGATTTAGATAATGATGGATTTTCAGAGCGAATCAGCTTGTCGACTGTTAACAATGATTATTCCTACGTGAATTTTTATAATCACCAGGAAGCATTATCGCAGGTTTGGAATCTGAAAGGAAAAATAAATAATAAAAGCCTGGCTGTTGGTGACTATAATAATGATGGAAAAAAAGAAGTATATCTGATCACCATGCAGAATGATTCGCTTTTCCTTAATTGTTATCATTATTTTCAAAAAAAGGAGGAAATAGTTGAAAAAAAATTTATTACCGAAATACCCAAACATTATAACAAACCCGACTGGGATATTTCAGATCCGCAATTGATTGATTTAAACAAGAATGGGTACAAAGAATTAGTGTTTAGCTTGTTCGGCAAATATTCGTTACAGCCCCGGCAAATCATAACCTATGATATTAAAAACCAAATCTTTTCAAAGTCCCCTTCTATCGGAACGATTATGAAGGATATTAAAGTGATCAAATCAAAGGATAAAAAAAACTATTTTATCACCGGCAATACATCGGTTACAAATTATTTTGGCGACAGTACGGAGGTAGATTACAAAGATGATAAGGCCTGGTTAATTGTTTACAATAAATATTTCAGGCCACAATTTGATCCCATACCTTTTGAAGAACAAGGCACTATCCTTCAGACCTATCCCCTGGCCTATAATAATATGATATATTTTACTGTCTTAATTACGAATCATTTCGATTATGAAAACTCAAAACTGCTGGTAATAAATACCGAGGGCGAGATTATAAACACATTTAATGCGAAAGATTATGAAATGGAAAAAGTTTTCGGCACTCAAAATCTCCCGGCCAACCAATTCTACGTTATAAACAATTCCGATGAAGTTTTTTTGATGAATCACCATCTTACCATTCTTAATCGATACGATGTATCGTATACAAAATCCAGTACTTTTTTTGCCAGGAATCTGGATAATGATAATCAGCAAGAAATTATACAATGGGTCCCTTCCAGGAAAAAAGCCATCCTTTATAGGAAAAACTTTAAGGAAAAGGTGGAGATAAAACTGCCTGAGCTTCAGAGCCGCAATTTGGATATTAGCCTCAGAAAAACCCCTTCCCAAAATCAAATATGTTTCAGAGATTATAACCATTACTATATGGTAGCTTATAAGAAAAGCACCCTCTATCCGCTTAAATATGCCATTCACGGGGCTATCTACATCATTCTTTTTCTCATCCTCTATGCCATCCAAAAAACCATTGCTTTGCGCAGACTTCGTCAGGAAAGAGTTATATCGCAACTTAAACTCACCTCCATTAAAAACCAGATCGATCCTCACTTTACCTTAAATGCACTCAATGCTATTGGAAGTTCTATACTCAACGATTACAAAAAAGAATCCTATGATCACCTGCAGCGTTTTAGCCGGCTGATACGACACAGCTTGACCGAAGCCGATAACGTTTCCCGCAGCCTTAATGATGAAATAAATTTTATTAAAGATTACCTAAATGTTTTGCAAATTAGGTTTGTAGACAAATTTGATTATCGGTTGGAAATAGAAGAAAATGCCGATCTGTCGCATCATGTTCCCAAAATGATTATCCAATCTTTTGTTGAAAATGCCTTTAATCACGGAATCAAGCCCAAATCCGGGAAAGGGCTTTTGAAAATACAAATCACCGGTGATGATAAAGGGATTGAAGCCATTGTGCAGGACGACGGCATAGGACGAGGAACGGCCGTTGAGCGCGGAAACACAAAGAACACCGGTAAAGGACTCAATAATATCAATGAATATATTAATATTTTTAATAAATACAACAAACAAAAGATTTCTTACCGGATAATTGATTTATTTGATAATCGGAAGCCTGCTGGCACATTAATAAAAATATATATCCCTTACGATTATGAATACAAAATTCACTAATGAAATACTAACCCCGGTATTAAGGGTATTGGTTCAGGCGCTTATTGCGGTAGCCCCTCCTATACTGATCTTATTGATAGACCCTGCCCTTCTATATAAATATGATAACAAAATCCTGCTTTTGAATTACACAGGCTATGTTTTTATAGTTTTTCTTATAGGGGGCCTCATCACTCAAAGGTTGCATGAAAAAAAATACGCAAAGCGACATCAATATATGCAGCTATATGTCAATTTTATTCAAAAACAATTGGATACCCATTTTACTTTTAACATCCTCAATTCCATTTCGGCTTCTATTCTGAGAAACGATCGCTCAGAAGCCCATAAACAGCTCACTGTTTTCGCTAAAGTACTCCGGTTTGTTTTTGATGACAAAAAATCGCTCCTCCACCAGTTAGATAAAGAGCTGGAATTAACGCAAAATTACCTTATCCTTGAGAAGTATCGCTTTAAAGAAAAATTTGACTATACGATTAACCGGGAAGGAAATATAAACGGCCTGACCATGGTCCCCAAACAAATCATCCAGATTTTTGTGGACAATGCCATCCGGCATGGTCTTATGCCACTAGTTGAAGGGGGATACCTTACACTAAATATTGCTAATCGCGATGATAAAATCCATATAAGTGTGGAAGACAATGGCGTAGGACGGGAGGAGGCATCCAGGGTGAATAAACTGGAGAAACCGGGAAATTCCATCAAGCTTCTGTATCAGATGGTAGATTATCTTAACAAGTTTCACAGCGAGGAAAAGATCCAACTGAAAATATTTGATTTATATAAAAATGGAAAAGCCGCCGGAACGCGCATGGAGTTGAATATTCCTTCAGGCTATGACCCTAAAATCGCTTGATTAAAGATCTTTGTGCATTTCCACATGTGGTATGCCATCTTCCAGGTATTCTGCCCCTTTCACCCGATAGCCTATTTTATGATAAAAAGGTTTTAAATATTTCTGAGCAGATATGACAATTGTTCTGACATTTTCAAATTCCCGGTTTATAATCTCATGGGCCTTTTCCATTACCTCATAAGCCACGCGTTTTCCCCTTAGCTCTTTCTCTACCAAAACACGACCTATATGAATTTTCCGCTCTGTCTGCCCGTAAATTCGGCAATAAGCCACTGGCCGCCCATCAAAATATCCGATAAGGTGTATGGCCTCGAAATCTGTGTAATCCAGTTCCTGGTAGGCGCATTCCTGTTCTACAACGAAAACCATTTCGCGTAAAGCCGCTATCCGGTAAAATTCGTTTAATGTAAACTCTTCAAAGGTTTTATATTCCCACTGGATTTGTGCCATTTTGATAACTATTGTAATCTTTCAGAAAGATACAAAATTTAAAAAAAATGCGGCCTTTCATTAACGAAAAGCCGCATTCCCTTTTAAGATATACACTTTGTTAAAATCATCAGTTCATGCACATTAGTAGGCATATTTAAATGATTTGCCGGGATAAATGGCCGTATCACCTAACATTTCTTCAATGCGAAGCAATTGGTTATATTTGGCGATGCGGTCGGAGCGGCTGGCTGATCCGGTTTTTATCTGCCCGGTATTCAGTGCCACGGCTAAATCAGCAATCGTCGTATCTTCCGTTTCCCCCGATCGGTGACTTATTATGGAAGTGTAGGCATGATTTTTCGCCAGTTGAACCGCATTGATAGTTTCGGTAAGCGTACCAATCTGGTTCACCTTAATAAGAATAGAGTTGGCAACTCCTTTGTCGATACCATCCTGCAGGCGATTCGTATTGGTAACGAAGAGGTCATCCCCTACCAATTGAATTTTATCCCCCAGCTTATCGGTAAGTTTTTTCCATCCATCCCAGTCATCTTCGTCCATAGCGTCTTCAATGGAGATAATAGGATACTTCTCAACCCAACCGGCCCAGTAATCAACCATTTCTTCCTGGTTCAGTTTCTCACCGGTTGACCATTTGAGGTGATAAACCTTATTTTCAGCATCATAATATTCCGAAGCCGCCGGGTCAAGGGCAATATAAACATCCTCACCAGGCTTGTATCCGGCCTGTTCTATCGCCTGCATCACCACTTTCAAAGCTTCCTCGTTAGATTTCAGGTTGGGAGCAAAACCACCCTCATCACCCACATTGGTGGAGTAGCCTCCTTTGCTGAGCACTTTTTTGAGGTTATGGAACACTTCAGCACCTATTTTCAAAGCCCCACTGAAACTATCGGCGCCCACCGGCATAATCATGAATTCCTGGAAGTCGATACTGTTATCGGCGTGTGAGCCTCCATTGAGGATATTCATCATAGGGATAGGAAGAGTGGTGGCATTCACACCGCCCACATAGCGAAACAGCGGCTGATAGGTTTCCTGGGCAGATGCTTTGGCAACCGCCAACGAAACGCCCAGGATAGCATTGGCACCCAGCTTCTCTTTATTTGGTGTGCCATCCAGTTCAATCATTTTTTGGTCAATGGCGACGTGGTCAATCACATCCATACCTGCCAGCTCTTCTCTGAGGGTCGTATTTACATTTTTGACAGCCTGAAGCACTCCTTTCCCGAGAAAGGCATTTTTATCGCCGTCGCGCAATTCCACGGCTTCGTGAACACCAGTACTAGCCCCCGAGGGAACAGCGGCTCTGCCGAAAATTCCTTCATCGGTAATCACATCTACTTCTACTGTGGGATGTCCTCGTGAATCGAGAACCTGACGGGCTTGAATATCTGAAATTCTACTCATAATGGTTTTATTTTTCTTGTTATTGATTAAATCCAATCCGCTAA
>JAIPBX010000077.1 GCA_021738485.1 Bacteroidales bacterium
TCCGTTTCCGCGAGTAAACTTGTAATTTTACTGCTGAGTTTTTGCCCGATGGGTAGAAATTCATTTTTCCTTATACCTATAGAAAGGCTGTGTAATCAACCTTTCTTTGCTTAGCTTGACGGCTATGGGATTTAGGGGTGTGCGGAGGGAGATAGAGCGGTTGGAATGAAAGAATGGATGGTTGAATGAAAGAATGGAAGAATGGATGAATGAATAGTAGATTGATAGAATGTATATAATTTTAAGCTTCAGCAGACCCTTCTGCCTATACAATTAATAATATACAGCGCGGATGGTCCCCTTTAGGGGATTCAGGGGTGTGCGGAGGGAGACACAGCGGTTGGAATGGATGAATGGTAGATTATTCCACTAATGCCAACAACAGAAATATCGTGCTCGAGAATATCGAAGCCAGAGGCTTCAAAAATGAAGACGGCGAAGCGAGGACGCCTCGCCGAACTTACCGACAATGCGAGTGAATTGCCAGAAAATAAACGTCACTTACATACCATGTTGGTCAAACCATCTTCATTTCGCCGAATGTCCAAAAAAGCATGAAAGTCGTTGGTCAAAGCGTCTTCGCTTTGACCCATATATTCTTGCAGCCTCCGGCTGCCAATACCGCCAGGGAAACTATCTTGATTGATTGGATGGTTATTTCGGTCATTTGGATAGATTATTCCACTAAAGCCAACAACAGAAAAACCCTGACCGAACATATCGAAGCCAGAGGCTTCAATAATGAAGACGGCGAAGCGAGGACGCTTCGCCGAACTTACCAACAATGCGAGTGAATTGCCAGAAAATAAACGTCACTTACATAGCACTTTTCATCGCTGTTTTATAAACCACGAGGTGATTTTTCAATTTAGACGCCATTCAAATAATTGCAGGCTATGATTAAAAAAACGTTTAATTCATATCTTCGAATAAACAAACAGTATAAAACCATATGACTATGAATATTATTGAAAAAATTTTGACAGCCCATTCCAAAAAAGATACCGTTACACCTGAAGAAATTATTGATATCAATATAGATACCCGGGCAGCAAGGGATTTTGGCGGGGCTAATGTGGTAAAAAACCTGGAAGATTATGACCTACCGATTCACGATCCTTCCAAAACCTTTTTCACATTTGATACCAACCCCACAGGTTCCGATCAAAAATATGCCAAAAACCAGCAAATCATCCGGCAATTTGCCCGGAAAAGAGGCATTAAGATTTATGATATCAATAATGGTATCGGCACACATACCATGATTTCGGAAGGGCTTGCCTGGCCCGGTTCTACGGCCCTGACGACAGATTCACATGCCAATATTCTCGGGGCTATCGGAGCTTTTGGTCAGGGCATGGGAGATAAAGATATTGCTGCGGCTATGGCTTACGGCAAAGTATGGTTTAAAGTCCCCAAATCTGTAAAACTAACGTTTAAAGGAAAAAGACCTGAAAATGTTACCGCCAAAGATATCGTCCTCAACCTGCTGAATCAATTCGGCGCCAATTCTTTGTTGGGTTATTCGGTGGAAATGTATGGTGAAGCTATTGATCAAATGCCACTGGACGAGCGGATTACCATCTCTTCCATGGGCACTGAGATGGGGGCTATCATAGTGCTGTTCCCCCCCAACGAAGAGATTATGGAATACTGCCAGACCCGCACTCAAAAGGAGATTCCCTCTATCAAAGCCGACGAGGATGCTACCTACGATCAGGAGCTGGAGCTCGACATCAGCACCTTCCGGCCCATGGTCAGTCGTCCCGGTAAACCACATGATGTTGTTGACATAGGAGAAACACAAAAGGTAAAAATCGATTCGGCTTTTGTAGGAAGTTGTACCAACGGAAGAATGAGTGACATGTATGCCGTGGCGGAGGTGCTGAAGGATAAAAAAGTGGCTCCCGGGGTGGTGCTTAAAATCGTACCTGCTACAGATAAAATCTGGCAGCAATGCCTGGAAGAAGGAATTATAGACACTTTCAAAAAAGCCGGGGCCCTGGTATCCAATGCGGGTTGTGCCGGCTGCGCTGCCGGGCAGGTAGGCCAGAATGGTCCGGGGGAAGTAACTATCAGCACCGGTAATCGAAATTTTCCCGGCAAGCAGGGTAAAGGGGAGGTCTACCTGGCCTCGCCTTCGGTAGTCGCCGCCTCAGCAGTTTCCGGGTATATAACCACGACGGAGAATATTCCTCCCGAACCGGCCGTATTTGAACCCATGCCGGAAGAGCAAGCAGAATCACCTGCGGAACCGGGTAAGAAAAAACAACCTCCCAAAGGTAAACCCACTGTGGTGGAAGGCCGCGTATGGATTATTGACAGAGATAATATCGATACGGATATGATCTTCCATAACCGGTATTTATCGATTACCGACCCGAAAGAAATGGCCAAATACACCTTTGATAACCTCGATGGGTATGAAGATTTTGCATCAAAATCCCAGCCCGGCGACATTATCATTACAGGCAAAAACTTTGGGGCCGGAAGTAGTCGCCAGCAAGCGGTAGAATGCTTCAAAGAACTCGGTATTTCGGCTATTCTGGCCGAATCATACGGGGCAATTTATGAACGTAATGCTATCAATGCAGCGCTGCCGATTATGAAATACAGCGATCTGACGCCTTTAGAGCTCAATGATGGTGACAAAGTGCAGGTCAATTTCGAGACAGGGGAAATTACGAATCTGTCTAACAACAAAGTCGTCCAGGGAGAAGCCTTTTCAGAGGTACAAATGGAAATCTATAAAAACGGCGGACTGTTCTGATAATTCCGGGAAAAACTATTTTACAAGCTCTCTCCGGTTATGCGGGGAGCGTTTGTTTTTAATTCCTTACACGATTTTTTACCGTTATAGTTCCGGGATAATCCAGCATTTGATTGCCAACCTTTATGGATGGGGAAAGTTCCATACTGAGCTCCGAGGGTTGTGAGCCCTGGCCGGTAATATTGGATACCAAATTCATCAGAGCTTTTCCACTCTTTCCGGTAAGCAGTTGTCTTACGTCCACATTGACTTTCACCGGAACAATCGTTTTGCTTCCGCCGGGCGGAATTGCTACATATTCCTCGATGGCCCCTGTGCTAATCTGCTGTTTATCGATAAGCAACCGCCATTCCAGCCGGTTCATAGCCGCTCTTTTATCGTTTGGATTCGTAGCCTGAAGCAGAACAGTAAATTGCGCGGGTAATTCGTCAGCGGCCAGTTTCGAAGTTAAGCGGGCCGTCTCCGTAAAAGTAAAATCAGAAAAGCTCCTTTTTCCTGTCATATCCACACCGGCTATCGTAAGCTCATTAATGTCTTTAATTTTAAAACGCACCTCACTGAACCGCTTCATATCCTCCATCTGATTAAGAATACTGCAGGAGGACCCTATAAGCACCATTCCAATTATAACTCCAAAAAATACTTTTCTCTTCATAAAATAAACGATTAAAAATCACAATCTACCCCATCGAACTCAGGAATGTTAAAAATAGTTCATTTACGCTAATAAATCTAATTAAAGATTTGTATTAAAACACAAAACTTACGAAATTTGATTTTTCAAACACAGAAAAATATGGATTTAAACAGTTTCTATGTACATCTGGGTAGGTTGTTGTACTCCGTGGCCCTGGCTGATGGCGCAATCCACCGCAGTGAAGTGGACAAATTTCACAAAATCCTCCGCAATGAACTGGTACCTCTGGAGGATAGCGAAGATGCTTATGGTACCGATAACGCGTATTATGCCGAATTTGAGCTCGAACGCCTGATTGATGAAGGCGTTGACAAAAATGAAGCCTTTACCTCGTTTATCATGTTTATGGAAGAGCATAGTTCAGCTTTCGACAGTAATCTCAAAAACCTTTGCATTCAGACAGCACGAAAAATCGCTGAAGCCCATGCCGGCGTGGTGCCTGCCGAATCTAAAATGCTCAAAGAACTTGAGAAAAAAATTCATGATCAGGCTTGATCAACTTCTTCGGAACCACGAAACAAGGAAAAGAAATCCGGGAACAACAAAGGGGACGGTGTAAATAACCGCTGTCATAGCATCATCGCCACCCGTGGAGAGGAATGCATAGACTCCCAACGCGAAACCTCCTACAACTAAAACTAATCCTCCAATCATCTCAAAAAACCAGCTTACAATAAAGCCGATAAACACACTAAATATCATAAAATATATCGGCCCGGTTTCGATAGACATATTTTCAAGTCTTGTAAATTCATTTGTAACAAAATAGTATAAAAACCCGATTATCATGATTACCGATAGAATTCTTGCTGTAAGTTTCCAGCCTTTGCTTACTGTTTGAGTTGCCATAGAATCTTCTTTTTTTTTAAGAAAAAGTATAAATAATAGTTAAAAATAGTAATTAATTGGAAAATGTTCAAATATTCTCGAATAATAACGATATTTGAGTTATAAAATACGTAAATAATCAAAAAAAAATGTCGAAAGTATTTACACTCTCAGAAGCCGCATCCATTGCTATACACAGCATGGTTTTGATAGCGAAATCAGAAGGAATGATGAATGTCAACAAAATCGCCGAGCGCACCGGTTCATCGAAACACCATGTAGCTAAAGTATTGCAGCGGTTGGTAAAAGAAGATTTTCTGACTTCTATTAGAGGACCGCACGGGGGTTTTGAGCTGAATAAAGACCCTAACAATATAAACTTACTGGAAATATACGAAACTATTGAAGGCCAGCTAGTGGTCACGGAGTGTCCTATGGAAAATCCGATATGTCCGTTTGATAAATGCATCCTTGGAAATGTTGTGGCCGACATGACGATTAAGTTCAGGGACTATCTTAAGAGTCATTCCCTGAAAGAATATCTCTGAATAAAGCAAATATATCACCATCAACCCCAAACCGTTAAAAACAAAAACCTGTTGGCTGTTAGGTAGTTAGCCACTTTATCAGCACCAGCTACTTCCAGCGCAAGGCTCTGTAAAGCTTCCCCGCCAATGGCCAAAAAAACAAGTGTCCTCCCGGCTATCCATCTCCATCTTTTTATCCATATAACCTTGTTATTTTTTAAAGATTGCAAAACACTCAAACCATAAGTTGTAGTACTTGTTAATAGTTTGTAAAATTGCAAAAAAACCGTTTATGTCGAAAATGCTTTGTATCAAAAGAACGAATACCAACCCATATTATAACCTGGCCACGGAGGAATATGTGCTGAAAAATTTTGAACATGACACATTTATGCTTTGGAGAAACGAGCCGGCTATTATTGTCGGCAAACATCAGAATACGCTGGCTGAAGTTAATGTAGATTATGTTCGCGAAAAAAACATACCCGTTGTACGCCGCCTTTCAGGTGGCGGAGCGGTCTTTCACGATCTGGGCAATCTCAATTTTACCTTCACCCAAAAAGGTAAGACCGAGGAATTGATTGACTTCGTTAAATATACCAAACCGATTATCGATATACTAAAAACTCTGGGTGTGAATGCTCGCTTTGAAGGAAGAAATGATATCACCATCGAGGGAAAAAAATTCTCGGGCAATGCCGAACATGTGTATAAAAACCGGGTGCTCCATCACGGTACTTTGCTCTTTTCTTCCCAAATGACCGACTTATCGGACGCCTTAAAGGTCAGCCAGGCTAAGTTTAAAGACAAAGCCGTTAAATCCGTCCGCAGCCGCGTTACCAATATTAGCGACCATCTTCCGGAAAAGTACAACGACCTTACGGTGTTGCAGTTCAAAGACATGGTTATGGATCATATCGTAAACCACTATCCCGACACTGAGCTATATACCTTAACCGAAGAGGACGATAAAGCCATACAGCAACTAATGAACGAAAAATACAACACCTGGGATTGGAATTTCGGTTATAGTCCGAAGTACAATTTTAATAAAACCATAAAAACCGACGGAGGCAGTATCGAAATCAACCTGGATGTGCATGACGGGCTTATCAAACAAGTCAAAATTTTCGGCGACTATTTTAATCACAAACCAACAGCCGAGATTGAATCCTTTTTGAAGGAAACCCCGCACGAGCATAGAAAAATCATGGAAAAACTTAACGGCATAGATATTTCGAAGTATTTCAACAAAGTCACCAAGGAAGAATTGGTGGCAGGAATGTTTTAACGGATAACCCTTAGCTGTTTTCAAACATATCGTTCACCGATAAGTCGCAGGCCTTCCATGGTTAAGACAGGATCAACGGAGTCGAATACATCCGTAAGCCCGTCCATAACATAAGCCAATCCCCCGGTAGCAATCACCGTTACCGGGCCGCTCAGTTCGTTCCGGATATTGCGGATCATATACTCAATCATACCCACATATCCATAGACCACACCCGACTGAACGGCATGCACCGTATTTTTGCCCAGGATAGAAGGAGGGGCCTTCAGGGGCACATCGGGAAGCTGGGCCGTGTGGGTAACAAGGGACGAAATGGCCGTTTTCATCCCCGGCGTAATCGAAACACCGAGAATATTCCCGCCGGCATCAATGGTGGTAAAGGTCATGGCCGTTCCAAAATCAATGATGATCCGGTTCCCCGGATATTTCTCATAAGCAGCCACCGCATCTGCAACAATATCTCCTCCTATTTCATATGGGTTGATGACATTAACCGGAAGATTCGGATAAAGATCCGGGTTGATAATATAAAGCTCGCGCCCTGTAAGCTTATATACCATCTCCTGCATAGGATGCAGCAGCGATGGGACTACACTACTGAGTACAACTTTATCAATAGACTTGGGGTCAAGACGATTTTTATCAAACAAAGAACGCAGGATCACCTCATACTCATCAGCCGTCTTGTCACTCACGGTATGCATCCGCCAGTTATACAACCAGTGACCTGCCTCATTAATGCCCGTCACTATATTTGAATTTCCTACATCAATCAGGAGAAGCTTCATGGTTTTTTTGTTAATCCCTATCTTAAGGGCACGAAAATATCAGGAAAAGTGTAGAAAACCAATTTAACAGCTTTATTATGCCTGTTATTTATTATAAAACTTCCCGGATATCGTATACCCTGAAGCCTGGCGAAGTTTGTATATGTAAATCCCCGTAGAAAGATTCTCAAGGGACACTCTGCTTTCATGGTTGCCGGCCAGATGTTTTGATAAAACTTTACGACCGTCAAGCGTAAAAACATTTAATACCGCCGGCCCCTTAATTTCCCCCTTTAATTGGAGTTGATTCCCTATAGCAATAAATTCTGCTTCCCTTATGCTTTTTGAATTCTCAAATCCCGTTTGTGGATTCAACATCGTATATGCCTTTATGCAAAAATTCCCGGAATGCAAATATCCTGACGGATCGTCATAATCATAAAAGTCTTTCCATTGGGAATTTTCACGGTAATAGGACTCTCCGGGGTTTGCATCGGAGGGCACAAAATCCCGGAATTCTTCGCCCGGCACTATTTCAGGTGTATGCGACCTGTCGTAGCCATATCCGCCGTGCGAAAGGCGCAGAAACACATAAAACTTCTCCCCTTCGGCTAGCTGCACAACCGGATTCAGATCGGTAGAGTGAAACCCGGGAAACTCCACCACTCCGGTATGGTTATACACCATTTCAGACAACTCCCCGTTCTCAAAGGTCTTGTAAATACGAAGGGTAAATTCCACAGAATCAGCTGCCGTTACAAAGTTGATACTTTGTATAAACTCATCATTATCGGCCACATACCGATTCATAACACCCTCCGCTCCGTGCAATGTGTCCACCCATCCATGGTAGTCATGGTAATAATTATTGTCAAAATCCGGTTTTCTCACATCTGAAAACAATACCGCTCCCATTGTAGGATGATTGCCGGCATATTTGTCGTAATATGAAACCCAGAAATAGCCATTACTGCCCCAGGAGGAGCCCCAGCTATTCTTACATATCCAGGCGCCACGCTTGGGGGCTCCTGTAATTCTATTGTCATCCCATCCGATAATGGTCACTGAATGATCCTCTTCTTTACTACTCTCGGGAGGTTGATAATGATTATATTGCCAATCAATAAAATCTTCATCATAGGCAATACAAGTAGCCACTCCCCCATGGTTTTTAACCGCTTGTTTTATTTTAATTATATTTTTCTGCTGATCGCCCGTGTTCAGCCAGATAATATGGCGCGGGCGAAAAAGATGATAGCCCGGGTCGTATTCATCCGGGGCATTATTATACGATTGTCCGTCCTGATTTCTTACGGCTCCGGTACCCCGGGTGAGATAAGCTGCTGCCATACGGTAACTTCCACCCTGATGAGTTCCCACACCACTACCGGAAGTTGAATTCGCATCATCATTATAATGGTCATTAAAACCATTCCACCAATCCATATGATATTCTGCCAGGTCGGGATTGCCTTCTTCTCCACTGTCGTTCCAAACCCCTGTCATTTTAAGGTTGCTCTCCATAGAAGCTACGGTAGCAAAGGCCCAGCAAGTACCCCCTTCCTGGTCTTTGACATTAGTGACATAATTTTCACCATCTACATCCCGTAAATCGAACTCGTTGGGTAACTCCTGAGAGTAGCTCTGAAAAACAAATAATATCAAAATTACGGAAGAAATGCTCCTCATAAACAACTTTTAATCTAATAATCAGGCCATAAAAGTAACAAAAACAAAGAGCCGATGCAAATAATCCATATTAAATTTTTAACCACATGCTTAAATCCCTGTTTATAAGCGATGAAGTTTTTTCGATATCTTCCCTGTAAATAGATTTTAAAAATTCTTCATCTTTTCTAGTGACATTAAATTCTTCATCTTCAGAGAAAAAACGCTCTTTCAGCTTCTCGCGGACTTTCCCCGGAAGCTGCTTTTTCAAAAGATTTTTCACGCCTGACTCGGTGATCAGCTTATTAAAAAGTTTGAAACGTGGTATTCGTGCCTGGTTATATATCTCATACCCTTTCGGTGAAATTTCTTTTACTCCCAGGAATCGCTGGCAGTTTTTCACCGTTTTTTGCGGGTCTTCTTTAAAATCATCCAATAAAAAAACTTTGATATTATCGTGTGGAAACAGGTCAAAGTAACGCTTAAGCTGGTGGTAGTACATGCCGAGTTCAATAAATAACTCAGAAATCCCCCATCCTTTTGAGCTTTTATCCATATCCGCCTCTATAGCCTGGCGGAAACCAAGATGTGTATGGCCATATCGCAGAGCCATCTGGTAATGAGAAATGGCTCGCTGTATAGGGTTACGAAGGATGGCTACAATCCTGGCCCGGGGATAATATGCTTTGATATTTTGGGCCGCCACTGCGGAGTATAAATAACTAGTACTTGCTTCGCCTATGGCTTTTTCATGACGCACATCTTCAAAAAGACGCCTGTAATGTTCAGCTTTGCGGACAAAAGTTAACTGCAGCGGCTCCAGGCTTTTTTTGCTGAAATATTCTTCAGTATCAAGAAATGTATTCTTCTTATAGGTGTTTGAAAAATGTTCAACCTGAATATCGGTAGAAAAATAATTTGGCTCTTTTACAGGACTGAAATAAATATCAGGATGCTGTTTTAAATATTCATACAAAGATGTAGTTCCCGCCTTGGCGGCTCCTATAATAAAAAAGTTGGGCTTTTGTGTTTCCATTATTGAACTTTGTTGAATAACAATAAAATATATTGACGCAATTGCCGTGGTGCTAATAATGGGTAGGTCAAAAAACCATTGTACCTGTATATCATAATCACGGCCAGAAGGTTCCATAGTACGGTACTTATAGCTGTAGCCCATGCCGCACCGTTAATACCCAGCAGAGGGATGAGTAAGAAATTCAGGAAAAAATTAACCACTAAGCTGACAATCAACACATACATAGTAGTTTTCTCTCTTCCGGTCATATTTAAAAGGTGAATGGTACTTCCGGAAAAAGTAGCAAACAACTGTCCCGTGGCCAGCACGGTGAGGGCATAGTGTCCTTTCTGAAAATCAAAAATTTCCATTATAAACTCCGGGAAAAGGATGATAACCAGAAATACCGGCACCGACAATACAAAACTTAAAAACGAAACGGTCTTAACTAACTGTTTGAGCCGCTCCTTATTCTTTTCGTACAATTCTGCATACTTAGGCATGGCAATCGTATTGATGCCTATAAGAACAAGCGAATTAAGCGCCGCAATCTTCAAAGCCGTATTGTATATGCCAACGCTGGCATCATCCGTCATAGTTGCCAGCATAAGCACATCGGTCCAGTTTAAAACCAAAAACAGCGAATTGGTCAGCATCATCGGTAGCGTGGTGCCTATGATCGTACCCGATTTTGGAATCGGTTTAGAATAAAAGCTATCATGTCTGGGGTAAAACTTCAGGAAAAAACGAAGCGTGGAAAAGCTGGAGGTCATTAGTAGTATGAGGGCCAGAAAAATGGCCGCAATAATCATGCGGGCATCATCATAAACATAATTCATCGCCCAAAGGATGAAAAGCGCACCAAAATAGACAGAAACATTCTGATGAATCGAAAAGGGAAGAATCTTCTTTAATCCTTTCAGGCTTTCAGCATTAAAACTCATCAGCGAGTATGGGACCACAGAAGCACCGACTAGCATAACCATCCACGGTGTATCCACCGTTTCATAAAACCAACCGGTAAAGTAACCTGAAAAAGCGATTATTATCAAAGCCACAAGAAGGGAAGCAACCAGGGTTATCCGCAGGCTCTTTTTATAAATACTTCGCATGCGTAGATAGCTGTGATTACTCGAAGATTCAGCCATAAAGCGAACGATAGAAGTATCAAAGCCCATTTTCCCTAATACCGAACCAATCATCAGAATAGTCCAACTTGTCGAGAATATTCCTACCCCCACAGCTCCATACGTATGAGCAAGAAAATAGATAAATATATAACTGGCCAAAGCGGATGTAACCCTAAACACAACAGCAATGGAGCCGCCCTGAAACAGCTCCCTGAAATGCATGTCGCCTTTTACTTTATTGATAATGCTCAAACCATTGTTCTTTTCGGGTGCAAATATAAATATTTTAAAACCTCCAATAGTTAGGGGACTGATGATTGCCTGCGGACCAAAAATAATCATATTTTGGGATAAAAGTAGGAGGTCGGGTTATAATGGAATAAAAATCCTTTGGATTTTCTTTGTAATGCCTTCTAATAATTTTACTTTCACAAAAAAAATAAATGGAAGATAAAGTTACACTTAATACGGAACCTTATCTGGCGCCAATACCCGCAGCACTAGTAACATGCGGGACGATGAACGAGGCCAATATCATAACCATTGCCTGGACAGGAATCATCTGTTCAGATCCTCCCATGACCTACATCTCTGTAACACCCGAACGCTATTCATATGGGTTGCTGAAACATACGAATGAATTTGCGATTAATCTTACCAACAGAAGTCTTGTATGGGAAACGCATTGGTGCGGGTCAAAATCGGGCAGAGATTATGATAAATTTGCCAAAACAAGATTGACCCCCATTTCAGGAACCCACATATCAGCTCCATTAATCAAAGAGTCTCCTTTAAACCTGGAATGTAAAGTAACAGAGATAAAGTCCCTGGGCTCACATGATATGTTCCTGGCCGAAATTGTGGCTGTTCATGCTTCGAAGGAGGTTGTATCGCCTAAAACTGGTAAATTCGATCCGAAAAAAGCTGACCTGATAAGTTTTATACATGGTAAATACTATGAAATTGGCACCAAAACAGCCGGCACAAGTTGGTGAGGCATACAGCCCTTTATGGGGGAACGAAAAACCTTTTTAAACAGGTAATATTTTCAATACTGAAATACTAAGGCAACAATATCAGAAAGAATAAATAACAAAGGAAAAATATCAATACCATGAAGAACCTTTTACCTGTATTAATCTTTCTATCGGTGGTGATACTTCTTGGATCATGCGCATCCAGACGTTTAGCAAAAAAAGGGGCAGAACTGGAAGAATCCGGCCTTATCCATGAATCTGCGGATTACTATTACCGGGCGCTTCTGAAAAATGAAGATAACGTCGATGCCAAAATCGGACTAAGACGAACAGGTCAAAATGTGCTGGATGATAAGCTCAACAAATTTTTATCGGATTACAACAATCATCGTACTGATAAAGCTGTCGGGAAATATAATGAAGCAAAAGACTATGAGAATAAAATTGCCCGTGTGGGGGTACGACTGGATTTTCCTCAGAAATATACCGATTATTACAAAGAGGTAAAAGCAGAGCATCTCACAAAAAAATACCGGGAAGCTTATAAATTGCTTAGGGAAGAACAGTTTGATGAAGCCTCCCGGCTATTCAGCGAAATCATAGACCTTGACCCGGAGTTCAAAGACGTCAAGGAGCTAGCTATTGAAGCCCGGAATGAACCCCTATACAGAAAAGCCAAAAGCGCTATAACAGAAGAAAAATACCGGACAGCTTATGACCTCTTCGCTGACATTCTTAGTAATGCCGGAAAATATAAAAACGCTGAGGAATTAAAAGCCAAAGCCCTGGAAAAAGGAACCGTGACCATAGCCATGCTTCCTGTCAAAAATCATACATACAACAGGCGTATTGCCCAGTCCATAGAATCAGAGATGGAAGGGCAGCTAACAAGAATGACCAATCCTTTTTTAAAGCTTATCGACCCCGACCATAACAAACAAATCTTAAAAGAAAATCAAAGCAACTTAACGTCTCTATCGTCCATGAACTTATCGGAGCTTGACCCGGAAGTTCTAAAAGGTGCTAATGCTTTACTCTCCTGCGAGATCATCAGCTTCTCGGCGAAAGAAGGTAATTTGAAATCAGAAGATAGAAAGGGTTACCTTAAAAAACAATATAAAGTTAAAAACCCTGAAACAGGGAAAAAAGAAACACGCACAAGATATAAAAAAGTGAGGTATAAAGAATATAACAAAACAAACCAGGTGAAGTGCGTATTAAGCTTCAAATTAATGTCGGTAGAAACCGGGGAAATATTGGTCAGCGACAGGATATCAACGAATTTACAGGATAAGATGCACTTCGCAGAATTTGACGGCGATGAGGACAAACTCATTCCGGGGTACTGGAAATATAAAAATCGAAAGTCGGACCAAGACCGTAAAAGCGATAATTTTTTAGCCCGCATGCATTTAAACCAACTGTTGAAGGGTAACAAAAAAATCCAGAGCATTGATTATCTGACTGAAAAAGTGATTGAAAAAGGAACCAATCTTTTGACAAGAAAAATTAACGCATATAATCCGGAATAATGAGATACATTTTACTATTTGTTTCGCTGTTTACTTTATTCAGTTGTGGATCACAAAAGGACCTTTCGGAGCTTCGAAAACAATGGCCCCGCTGGGCCAAAACCAAACCCGTTGTTAGCGGCTATTACACAGGGGTTGGGTCGGCAGAAAAAACTATCAATATAGATCGCTACAAAGAAATAGCGCGGCAAAATGCTCTAAAAAATTTGGCGAACGCTATCTCCGTAGACATCTCCAGCAGCTCTGTGTTGCAGAAGACTGAAATCAACCAGAATATCTCCGATTACTATAGCTCACGAATCACTGTCAGCAGTAAACAACAATTGGAAGGGTATGAGTTAGTAGATAGTTATGAAGATGAACAGCGCTATTTTGTTTACTACCGTCTTTCTAAAGCTAAGCACCGGAAGCTTAAGCAGGAAAAGATCGACAAAGCAATTGACAAATCCAAATCTGAATGGGAGAATGCCCGGGATCATGTAAAGTCGGGCCATTACAGAAGCGGCCTTATTTCAATGGTTAGCGCCCTCGACGAATTACGCCACCACCTGCACCGGCCGTTAAAAACCACTCTGAACGGACAGGAGGTTTACCTGGCTAATGAGCTTTTGAATGAGTTACAATCCCTGCTGGATAATATTGTTATCTATCCTGAGCATAAAAAAGTTTCCGCTACGCTGGGATTTACCATCCCCCCTTCGCAACTGGCTTTCCACGTCAGTGATCATCGCGAAAGAAAACTCAGCGACATACCCCTAAAAGCTGAATTTACGGCGCAAACCCTCATTTTTGACACGGAGAATACCAATAAACATGGCATGGCCCGGTTTTCTCCCGGAAAAATCACCACCCAAAACCCCTCCGGGAATTTCACTGTCAGCCTGGATATGAATAAAATCATAAAAACGGCCACCAGCGATTTAACCATCCGCAAACTGGTGCGTCGTATGAATACTCCTACTGCCGAAGTGGAAATTCAAATTCAAAAACCTTCTTTTTTTGTGACCTCCGAGGAGCTAAACCTGGGACAGCCCCTTGATGAAGCGGTTCTAAAACCCGAATTTATTGCCCGGATTACTTCCAATGGCTACAAGGCAACTCCCGAGAAGCAGAATGCGGATTATTTTGTTGATATAGAAGCTTCTACGGTTAAAGGAAACGATTATGGTAATGTGAAATCGACCATCCTGAATTTCAAAGTAAAGCTCCGTGACAAAACCAACAAAACGCTCTATGACAGAACGACAAATCAAATAGAGGGTGTGCAGAGCAATTTTGAGAAAGCCGGCCGCAAAGCCTACCAGGAAGGTCGAAAGGAAATCAGAAGAAGTGTCTTTGATGATGTCATGTATAAGCTGTTTTGATTTCTTACTAAAGTTTCGCACCTAAAAATTGAGATTGTGAGATATTGATTTGCAATAATTTACAATCAAATGATTTTTTACTTCGTGTTTCTTTGAGTCGTAGTGCCTTAGGGGTGGTATTTTAAGAAGGCCACAAAGACACCAGGACACCAGGATTCACGAAGAAAATAATATAGCATAATTGGAAAATATTAGGATTTGATATAGAACAACTTACAAAAACAGTCTTTTAATAAAATATTAATATTCAAGACTTTAAAATAAATGCGAAACATTAGTTACTTAGTATGATTATGAAAAAAGTGAAATCTACTATTCTTCCGGCTCTATTCTTCTATATTTGCATGTTGTAAAATGCTTTTAAAGAAATGTAAATCCTGGGAGGGGAGAAAATCCAAATGTCAAAACAGAACCTATGAGAAGAATAGTTTTACTCGCTTTGTTTTCATTGTTTTTGCTTGCCGGTCAGTCCCAAAACGTTCAGTTGCACTATGACATGGGTAAAGACCGCGGCTATACCACGACTACGGTAGAAATGTTCAAACCCGACAAATGGGGAACTACCTTTTTCTTTATTGATATGGATTACGGAGTGACTGAAAAGCTTGAGGGAGTTAACCTGGCTTATTTTGAGTTTGCCCGAACAATTAACCTGGGCAAAGAGACCCCCTTTGGGTTTCATGCAGAATATGACGGCGGTCTCTTCCAGGTCAATAAAAATATTACGGTTAATATTGAAAATGCCTGGTTGGCAGGTGTTGATTACACCACAACCGCAAAAGA
>JAIPBX010000010.1 GCA_021738485.1 Bacteroidales bacterium
GTATAGTTATATTAGAATAAGAGAAAAGCCCTTTTTGCTTAAGGATTTCAAGGGTTTCCCGGGGTGATTTTCCATCGGCAAGGAATACTCCCGCAATCGAACCGGCACTTACACCGGAAATAATATCCGGGTAAATATTTTGTTCGTAAAGGGCTTCCATGATGCCCAGATGTGCGAATCCGCGGGCGCCTCCTCCGCCAAGTACTATTCCGAGATGATATTTTTTCATAATATTTTCTTTAAACCCTGGTAACAGCTATAGTCAGAAACATTGTAACAATAAAAAAATCCAATTTTCAAATAGCAAATAACAAACAAATCTCAAAATTCAAATTCCAAACGAAGATAGTGATTTGTTAATTGGTTAATTCGTTAATTCGTATTGATAAGGGCCTAAAGTTTAGTACTTAAAATTAAATACGGTAACCTATTGAATTTCAAGATGTTTTTATCAAATAATTTAAAACTTTGTGTGTCTTTGTGTCTTCGTGCCTTCGTGGCGATAGAAGTAGAAGGCCACAAAGACATCACGGTATAGGTACACTAAGAAAGCCGGCAACAAAATTGGAAAATATTAAACTTCGTGTCAACCATATTTATGAAAGGTCAAACAACGAACACGGAACACGGAACACGGAACAACGAACAAAATCACCTCTTCTTCCGGTATTTCAGATAGGGCACGATGTCTTCATTCTTGATTCCTGCGGTGCCGTCGTACTCAATCGTTACCACCGGCACGCCGGTGACCTCTTCGATCTTTGAGGTCATGGCTTCGGTGACCAGCGAGGGACAACAATACGCCGGGTTGGTCTGGATGAACAGATCGATGTCGGGATACTGTTTGGTCAGCTTATGAATCTTGAGGATATTCTCCAGCGACTCGCCGCGGTGGAAGATACTTAACCCGAATTTATTCAGCCACTCATCGGTTTCTTTTGCGGATATCTCCACCTCATGCCCGTTATACGGGTAAAGATACTTTTGATACTTCTCCTCTACCAGCGGTATCAGCGACTTCAGAAACTTGTGGCGGGCATATTCCCAGTAGCGGCCTTCCTTAAAAAACCGTTTCGTGTAGGGGTTAATAAACGATTTTATGTATTCATTGTAAGGTGTCGTAATGACCTCGCCGCCGTTTTCCTCCACCGTTTTGATGAGGTGCTGGTTCATCAGGTCGTTATCTCTTACAAACAAGTCACCGAATATGGCTACTTTGGGACGCTCCTCTTTTTTGGTCTCAATGGCCTGAAAATCGGCGATGATTTGCTCCAGCGCTTCTTCCTTCGATTTCCCGTGACGGAAGGTGTCATACAGGAGAGCCAGAGCTTTGTCTATCACCCGGTCGGTCTCGCCCTTATGTATTTCGTACGGGCGGATACTGCATCCGATCTTGCGGACAAACCCGCCAAACATAAACGCAAGGTAGGACTCGATCGCCGTGGGTAACGAAATATCATAAAAAACCACTTCCCCAAGGTAAACCTGCGCCTTCTCCATTCCCTGGCCGTATTGGTCTAACAACGTTCTGGTGTAGTAGGGAAACATGCTGAGGTTGCATGAAAGCGGGGATTGAACCAGCCAGAGGGCTGTTTCGGCCGGGTCCAGCCCGTTTTCCCTGATGTAATCAATGGCATTCTGGACAATAATATTCAGCGGCAGGCACTGGCCCGTATTCATGCTCAGGCTGCGTTGCACGGAGTCATTCGTACTGCTGACCAGCCGGGCCTTGATACCGCTGTTCAGCATCACGGCCTCCAGCAGCGGGCACACCGTATCATCCCATGAAGGCAGTAACAAAGTCTTGTCCTTTAATTTATTTGCCCCTGAGAAGATGGAATGAAACAGCTTGTGGCCATCGATTTTGTTCTGCCAAATCCTATTGGTGATGCTCTGGAAATCGATGGAGGACGACTTGAAGGAATGGGAGGCTTCATGCACCAGGGATTTGATCTGTTCCTGCCAGGAAGCCTGCGAATCCGCGCCTCCGCTGGTAACGGTCGCTACTTCTTTTGCCTTGGGTTTTTGCCGTTTCTGATGATTGCGGAATGCCCTGATTGCTGATTCAATGCGCGTTTCGTATCCCACCATCGAATCATGCTCATCAAGCTGCAGGATAAGGTAGGGCTTTTTGTAAGCATCGAGGATTTCCTTAAAATATTCGATAACGAAAGAATCCGGCGTGCATTTGAAGGAAGTCACCAGCACCGGGTAACAGTTTTCGGTCCTGGCCGCTCTTTCCGCTGCATGGAGTATCCTGGAGGCAAACTTCCACTTGATGGTTTTGATCAGCTCCTGTGCTACGGATAGCTCCCCGCCGTTGTCCGGCATCATATCCATAAAGAAAGTCTTCACCCCCAATTTCTCGATGGCTTCGGGGATATGGCTGTTCATCACCGGCGACAACACCGTGTAGGGGCGGCCCAGCAGCATCACATGGATATCCTCCATATTTTCTGTTTCCCTCTGATAGATCTCCTGCCATTGCTTCCTGACCGACTGCACATGATCTTTGGCTTTTTTATAGGCCCGGCTCACCTCCAAAAATTCCAGGTCATCCAATCCGATGGATTTTAACACCCTGAACAATTCGATGCGCATGGAAAGTTCGCCATGGGTGGTTTTTAATAAGGGGGTCAGGAGCTTGTTTTTAAAATTAAATTGATCCTGTACCGAAATAATCGACGAGCTGAATTGCGTATAGTAACAATACTGGTCCTTCATTTTGGTATCGCCCGGCTCCTGCATGTAAACGGGCAGAAAAATATAATCCGCCTTGTCTTTCAGGTAATCCACATGGCCGTGCATGGCAGCCATCGGGGCACAAAACTCGGCCCCGCACATCTTCTTGCCGTCTTTCACGGGCGTGTTATACTTTTCGCTGGTTACCGTTTTGATGGAAAACGAATCAAAAAACTTCCGCCAGAAGAGCAATTCTTCATAGAGATGCAATCCGGCCGGAATGCCGATGGTCAGCCTTTTGTTTTTCGTTTCCGGTTTAAAGCGGAACAGCTTTTTCGTTTCCGGGATGAGCTCAAATCCGGCGGGTTTATTGCTCACATATTTGTTGGAATGGTAATCCCTTCCGCACAAGAAGCCATAGGCCTCAATCTGCCCGTCGATTTCGGCTACCTTCAGCTTGCAGTGATTGGTACATAATTCACATACTTCCGTCCGCACGGGGATGGACCTTTTGTACAGGCCGAGGCCTCTGAAATTCGTTTTCTCCACTGGCTGGTCGCAGATTTCGAGAGCCACACCGAGCGCACCGGTGAGGTGGCAATATTTGGAAACCATGATGGGCTTTTGCAGTTTCTGCTCAAAGGCAGCCACCAGGGCTTTGTTTTTCGCCGTAGCCCCCTGGAAAAATATCTTGTCGCCGATGTAGCCCTGAACCGCCACTTTCGTGAGATAATTCTCGCGGGTGGAGTGCAGGACCGCCCCCAGGATTTCATCCGCCGAGTAGCCCGCCATAAGGTAGTAATTCAGATCGCGCTCCATAAAGACGGTACAGCGGTCGCTGGCCATAGGTGACCATACATTTTTTACCCTGTCGGCATAGTCCTCCAGCGGACATTTGAGTTTTTTGGCCTGCTCTTCGATAAAACTTCCCGTTCCGGCGGCGCAAATATTATTCATCACCGAAAAGGTGACCATTCCATTCCGCAGGATGGTAAACTTGGAATCCTGGCCGCCGATCTCGATGATGGTGTCGGTGTCGTGGTCGAGCTCCCAGGCCGCCCTGGCATGGGCGGTGATTTCGTCGGGCATGATGTCCGCGCCGATAATTTTTCCCGTAAACTTCCGCCCTGAACCGGTCGTCCCGCTGCCGGCGATGGTAAAATCCACATTTCTCCTGCGGGCAAAATCATCGATGGTTTCAAAAATGAGCTGCACGGCATACAGTGGCTGCCCGGAGGTGCGGGTATAAAACCCGGCGAGCACTTCCTTGTTCCGGTCCACCATTACCGCCTTCGTACTGGTAGAGCCTATGTCAATGCCCAGGTAGACTTCCCCCAGGTTTTTATTTTCCTGTGATAAATAGGCGTCCACCTCCACGGCGGTCATCGCCGTAAACCGGTCTGAGCGGTACTCATATCGTTCATGCGAGTCAAAGTCAGGATAATCGGATAGCTTTAACTGCAGCGGCGGATGATCATATTTCTTTTCCTGCTTTTCAGGCAGCAGGATGTCTTCGGGACTGTTCAGCTGCATATCAATCGTCGCATCGTCCTCCCTTCCGTTGATGGCTGCACCTATGGCGCCATACACATTCGCATGTTCGTCCACGGTTATCGTACGTCCGGTGAGTTTTTCAATATGGTCGATCACCGCCTTATTCAGGGCCACGCCCCCGGCTGCCACCACATTGGAAGAAGTGTCATGCTGAAAAACGGCATCCACGATGTTTTTGGCCAGCCCATATGATAAGCCGTCGCATATCTCCCCCACGGCATATCCCTCCTGCTGGGCATGGATAAGGTCCGTTTTGGCAAATACGGCACAGCGCGAGGCAATTTTCGGGAAGCCCCCCTGGTTTTCATACGCCAGTTTGCTGAACTCCTCTATGCTCTGAAGGTTGAGCCGTTCCGATTGCTGGTCGAGGAAATTCCCCGTGCCCGCCGCACAGGACGAGTTGGATTTGTAGTTGCGGTATTCCCCGTGTTCATCGAAGGTAACCAACCCGAATTTCTCCGCCCCGATAATCAGTAATGACCGGATGTCGGGATGAAAATGCTTGGCGGCGGTGATATATGATACCCGTGTGTCAACCGATTTTCCGCCTTTAAAAATGGCAGGCGTGGAAGAGGTATAGCCTATGGTCCGGATGCTGCTTAAGTCCAACCCTTTAAGCATCCTTAGCAAATGTTTCCGTATTTGTCCCTTATGAATTGTATAATCTGTGTGAAGGATCCGGTTATGCTCATCCATCAATGCTATGCCAATCGCCACCGAACCGATATCTATTCCCAGAAAGTTTGTTTTCATACAAGGCCTCCTTTAAACCAGATTTAGTGAATTTTGACTGATAGCTAGGGTAAATTTCTGCTATTCGGTTAAGGTAACAAATAATTTGCCTATAGCATAATCTTAAAAGAGAAAAACAAAAACCAACCGATAATTTGTACTGAGTATATTTAATAATTTGAGTTTAGGCACTCATTCAAGGCAATGTATATATCCTTTCCGAGGAAAATTTACTATTTCTGCGCCAATATCTTATACACATGAAGGTTATATTTATATGAAAACCTTCTAAAGAAACAGGAAGACGGGGATTGGTTAATTAGTTAATTGGTGAATTGGTTGATAGGTTAATGGCTCAGAGCACAGAGCATAGGGCGCAGAGGAAGCTGATCGGTTGATTGGTGATTGGTGGCTGTCCATAAGCTCCTGATCTCGTTTTTCCCGCCGCACACCCCTAAATCCCCTAAAGGGGACTTAATTATAATCAGGCGAATAAATAAAAAAACCTAACAAATGTCCTTTCGGGGGTTGACTCAAGCAAACAGTTTTGTATCTTGCTGTCCATTATAGTTTTTAAATCAGCTTATGAACCGGCTTATCCTGCATAAAATCTATTGTGTAGTCACAACTGCTAACCAGCCTTGCAAGCAGAAGAAAGGTATTATTACTGATGATGGTTCTTTCATTTCACAAACGCATCCTTTCTCAAGCGCTAAGTCAATAAGAAACTGCATCTTTCTTCTTTTTGCAGTTTTAATCCCGGGGCTGTTTGAAGCGGCGTATTCCCAGACGGTGATTGAGGGACGCATTCTAAATCAAAAGCAGCAGCCGGTGCCAAATGTAAATGTGAGCCTGATGAGAATGGCCGATAGTACGATTGTAGCTTTTGATTTGAGTAATAATACCGGGGAGTTCTTTATCAGTTATGACGGAGAAGAAAAGGAATTACTGTTGATGATCTATAATTTTAATGTTCCCCGGCAATTCAAAAAGCTAATGAACCAAAGCCAAACCGTGCTTTTCACGGTAAGTGAAGAAGCTATTCAGTTACAGGAATTCACATTAAAATCGGAAAAAATCTGGGGAACCGGCGATACCGTGAACTATATAGTGGATGCATTCCGGGATACAACCGATGTGGTCATTGGCGATGTGTTGCAAAAGATGCCGGGTATTGAGGTGAAAGAGAGCGGGCAGATAGAGTACCGCGGCAAACCCATCTCAAAATTCTACATCGAAAATATGGATATGCTTCAGGGCCGCTACGGTATAGCTACGAATAACATTTCCGCCATCAACATAGCAACCGTGCAGGTTTTTGAAAACCACCAACCCATTAAAGCACTTCAGGATTTGGAATTTACTGATGATGCGGCAATCAATCTGAAACTAAAGCAAGGGGCCAAAGGGGTTTTTAACCTGATGGCCAGCCTTGGAGCTGGTGTAAGCGACGAATTTTTATGGAACAATGGTTTGACCGGGATGTATTTTGGGAAAACAAAGCAATATTTAGTGGCCTACAAAACAAACAATGCTGGTGAGGAACTAAGTAAAGAGCTGCAATCATTTACCGGCAATAACCCTTTGACGGGTACTGCTCTTTCATCAATGGTGATGCCCTCAGCTCCTCCGGTCAGCAAATCGCGTTACTATTTCAATAATGCACACGGTGCTACTATCAACACCCTGAAAAAATGGAAAAACGACAATGAATTCACTTTCAATCTGATTGGACTTCAAGATATGGACGAGAGAAGCAGTTTTTCAAGAACTACATTCATTTTCCCTGAATCTGACACCCTTTCGGTGAATGAAAAGCTGTCTTCCGAAACAAAAACCAACAAGATCGAGGGTGAATTAGGTTATTTGAAAAATGTCAAAGAAAATTATGTGTACGCCTATTACGGAAGTCTGAACAGTTATTATTCGAAATACACTATCAGGCCTTCATCTATCCTATTAAAAGCACGATTCAAAATATATTAAATCTTTAAAAACATGAACAAGACATTTATCAAACCGGGAATAAGTCTTTTCGTCATTATTCTAATCATGCACTCAAATCTAACCGGCCAGATTCAAAGACTCCACTATATTGATGATTTTACCGTTCTTGACACTGCACAGTATGAAATTACATATGAAGTAAAAAAAATTGATGAGCCTCAAAAGCCTAAAGAAAAAACTACTGATATTCAAAAACTGTTAATCGGCGCTAAAATCTCAAAAACATACAGCTATTTGCTTTATCAAAATGATTCTTTATGCACCCTACTTGAAAAAAAAGGCAGAAATTTCCCAGCCGCTCCGAAAGCAGCTTCGCTGTACCATGTATATAAAGACTATTCCGCTAATGAGCTTACAGTAACTTATCGATCAGACGGAGAGGTTTTTCGTTATAAAGAACCCTTCCCTGATTTTCAATGGGTCATGACCAACGAAAAAAAAACCATCATGACCTACCCTTGTCAGAAAGCCACACTGGACTTTCGCGGACGAGCTTATGAAGCCTGGTTCTCTCCCATGCTGCCCTTTTCAGAAGGGCCGTTTAAGTTTTCCGGCCTGCCCGGATTAATCCTTGAAATACAAGACTCAGAGAAACACTACATTTTTAAATGTATCGGGATTAAAAAACCGGATAAACCAATAGCTATCAGAATAAGAAAATGGGATTATACCGAAACAACAAGGGAAAAATTACACGCATTTCTAAAAAAGAAATACAGCAATCTTACCGAATATTATAATGCAAGAGGAATTACTTTTGGAACTAAGGTAAATGGAAAGGTAGTAATAAACCCTAAAAACTATAGCATTCCGTATAACCCAATAGAACTGGAATAAATATGGAAATAAAAAATTACATCAGGGCTATAAAGATTTTCGCTCCTTCAGAGTCTTTTTGTCTACCCATCAAACTTCAAATCCAGATTCCCAACCCCACGTCCTGCGATAAAGCTGGAAGGTCAGCCGTACCAAGTCCCTAAGCTACCTACAACCAATTACGATAAATTACCATAAATTACACTCAACCCTTAGATCATCCGGAATCTAAAATCCGGAATCCGAAACAACCCCATTCATCCAACCATTCAATCATACATCCATTCATCCATTCATGCACCCCGGCTCGCGCGAGAATGCTTCGCGTCCGTAATCTTCTTTGCGTCTGTGTCGCACCCGGCAAATACCTTGGAAAACCAACGTCACGGAAAGAGCGTTAAAAACGCTAAGAGTGATTGCCACGCGCTACAAGCGCGCGGCAGCAAGCGTCGTGATTCATTCAACCATACATCCATTCAGCCATTCATCCCAACAAGGAGATTTCTCCCCCGCCACCGGTTGTATTTGTTTGTTATGTTTTAGTTGGTTATGAATGTATTGCTTTCTCTTTATCCGGCGGATTGTCCTCTGTGGCGGGGTCGAAACGACTTCTTCTGATTTATAAAGGGGAAAAAGGGCGCGAGGACACCATTATTAATTCAATCTATGTCCTCGCGCCCTTTTTCTTACTCCCCTCAAATCAAGATTACCCATCAAACTTCAAATCCGGATTCCCGTCCCGCGGCCTGTGACATAAGCCGGAGGGTCTCAGCCAATCCTATCCCCCCCAGCTACATACAATCAGTTACCATAAATTACAATGAATTACGCGCTTCAGCGTAAATGACAATGAATGACGACCAATGACACTCAAATAAACCACACTAAACCGAAGCCCGGGACCTAACGACAATGAACCGAAATACGAAATTCGAAAAAGTCAGACCTTCCATCTTTTCCTCCCTTCCTGGCCAGCGCTAAAAGCTGGAAGGTCAGCTTTACCAAGTCCCTAAGCTACCTACAACCAATTACGATAAATTACCATAAATTACCATAAATTACACTCAACCCTTAGATCATCCGGAATCTGAAATCCGGAATCCGAAACAACCCCATTCATCCAACCATTCAACCATTCATCCATTCATGCACCCCGGCTCGCGCGAGAATGCTTCGCGTCCGTAATCTTCTTTACGTCTGTGACGCATTCGGCAGATACAGTGGAAAACCAACGTCACGAAAAGAGCGTTAATAACGCTAAGAAAAGAAGGCCCGCATTGCAAATGCGCGCCAGCAGGTTGATTGGTTAATTTGTCAATTGGGTTCTTGGTTTTTTGCGGCTAAGCGGATTGTCCCGTTGAAAACAAGGGTCAGGTGATTTTATAAGTTGCACGCAGAGAATTATTCCTGCAATCCGCTAAGCTGCGGATGCGTCCATCTATAAATCCGTTAAGATCCGCGCTGCGTAGCATCTGCGTGTATCAGCGAGCTATTCTTATAAAATCCCCTTATGTGAACTTATGGGGTTTAATTCTAAAGATCGACGAGCAATTAAAAACCAACTCGTTTCTGCAAATCATCGAAAAAATTCTTACTTTGGTTACTTGAAAATTATATACTCCTTCTCGTGGTGCTGATGTATAGCAGCCTTGAAGAAAAGAATTATCATTGAAAGGAGTATGAACAAAAAAACCGGGGAGCTCAAAAATGCGCAGATTTAAAAGAATACTTTTCATCATCGGAATCATTTTAATCGTCCTTTTACTAGGTGGAATTTATTATTTCAATAAAATCAGCCACCAGGCTCTACCTGATTATGATAAAAATATAAGCCTGAACCAGGTAGCGCATCCTGTAAAAGTTAAAAGAGACTCTTTGGCTGTACCTCATGTTTATGCGCAAAACGAAAAAGACTTGTATACGGCGGTAGGTTATCTCATGGCGCAGGACCGGCTGTGGCAGATGGATTTTTTCCGGAGGGTAACCCAGGGCAGGTTATCGCAAATTTTCGGGGAAAGAGTGCTTGATATCGATATACTGATGCGTTCGTTGCGCATTCCCGAAAAATCGGAATTAGTTAAAGAGACCTCCACCGAAAAAGTGATTAACGCGCTAAAGGCTTTTTCAAGCGGCGTAAACCAATATATTGAATCTCATCGCAGTGAGCTGCCCCCGGAATTCGAACTGTTAGGTTACCAACCCGAGAGGTGGAAGCCGGTTCATTCCATCAATCTCCTGGGATTTATGGCCTGGGATTTAAGTCCGGGATGGGATATCGAGATAGCGTTATACAAGATATCGAAGGCCGTATCAAAAGAAAAATACAAACTGTTAATCCCTGTTCTGGAAGACCAGGAATCCATTATTTACCCCGCTTACGAGCATCCCGGAAAGGGAAAAGAAAGCCTGAGTCATCTTAAAGAAGTCATGGACTCAATGGAGAAAATGGGGCTGACCATTTTTACAGGCAGTAACAACTGGGCGGTTTCAGGGAGCAAGAGTGAAACCGGGAAGCCCCTTCTGGCCAATGACATGCACTTAGGCCTGACGGCTCCGGGACTATGGTATCAGATGCATCAAGTGGTTGCAGGAAAAATGAATGTGACCGGCGTGGTGCTTCCCGGCGCTCCTTTTGTCATTTCCGGTCATAATGATACCATATCATGGGGGATGACCAATATGATGGTGGATGACATGGATTTTTACCTGGAAACCATCAATCCAAAGGATTCCACAGAATACCTTGTGAACAGTGAATGGAAAAGCATGGATGTGATAAAAGAACAAATCCCCGTCAAAGGAGGCGATACGATTGAAAAACATATCCGCTACACGCACCGCGGCCCTATTGTGAGTTCCATGAAGGATGTGGGGGAACCCATCTCTATGCGATGGGGCGGCAACGAATACAGCAATGAACTGCGTTCGGTTTACCTGCTTAACCACGCCTCAGATTGGAAAGGGTTTAAAAATGCAGTCCGTTCCTTTAAGTCGGTTAGTCAAAACATAGCTTATGCTGATATTCACGGCAATATCGGTATGTATTGCTGCGGTGGCGTTCCCATAGTGGAAGGAAAAGGAGTGGGTATTTATCCCGGAGATACCACCCAATATGACTGGAAAGGGATGGTCCCGTTTGAGGAACTGCCTAATGTCTACAACCCGGAAAAAGGGTATGTGTCATCGGCCAACAACAAAACCGTTACGGCAGAATATCCTTACCATATAAGTCATTGGTTTGACCTGGCTCCGAGAATCAGCCGGATAAATAATGTCCTGGAGCAGGATAAAAAATTCTCTGTTGAAGATCTTACGGCGCTTCAGACCGATTTTAAATCGGAGTTGGTATCCGGGTTGAAGCCGGAAATACTCAAATACACAAAAGAAATGAAAAATCTGTCTTCGCGGGAAGAAACAGCACGGGAGATACTGGAAAACTGGGAAAATGAGTATAAGGCAGCCAACGTGGGGGCGGCCATTTTCGAGCAATTTTATTTAACTTTCGTAAAAAACCTTGTCAGGGATGAGCTTGGCCAGGGTATATATCGAGAGTATATCAGCAGTAAAATTTTGGTTAGAAACCTCATGAAAAATATATGGGAAAATCCCGAATCTGCCTGGTGCGATAACGTGAATACTCCGGGAGTGAAAGAGCAGTTTCCCGGAATAATCAGGGAAAGTTTCAGGGAATCCATCGCCCTGCTCACCGAGAAAATGGGTGAAACCCCGGCAGTTTGGCAGTGGGGAAAAATTCATAACTTAATCCTCAAGCATCCCTTAGCCCGCGACAATGACATGGTAGAAAAGATATTTGATATGAACCAGGGACCCTTTGAAGTGGGCGGCAGCTTCCACACGGTGGGCTGCTACGGGTACTCGAATACCCATCCTTTTGAGGTGAACTTCGGGGCTTCCCAGCGCCACGTTTATTCCACCGCTGATTGGGATAGTTCAAGGTCGGTTATTCCAACAGGCATATCAGGCATTCCGGCCAGTGAGCATTATCGCGATCAAACCCGGCTTTATGTAAATAGCCGCTATCATGGCGACTTTTTCTCCCAAAAGGAAGTAGATAAAAACATACGTTATGAAATGATCATTGAGGCAAAATAATGGATGGAGGTGTTCATTATTTACAAAAAATCCTGATAATCAAGGCGCCTAATTTATTTCTCCCGGCTCAACCTCAATGGACATCATATCCCCGTCTTCCGAGAAGGGTTGTCCTCCAACCACCCTCACGGTTTGCCCGGAGGTTTCAATCAAATCATATCCTATCGCCGTATAGCTCATAAAATTCTCATTGTACGTAGCGGACCGTGTGATGTTCAGATTTTCATCGGCTATGGCAATAAGAACAGCCTCTTTACTGCGCCCGGAAATATAATATCCGCCCCCGGAAGATTTTATGATGGAATAGCCTTCTTCGTAATCCGACTGACCACTTTGCCCGAAATGATTGGAGGTAAGAGAATCCCCATTACTATTTACTTCCAGGAGGTAGAGATCATTGTTCCTGTTTTCATAAAAAGATCCCGAATACCCACAAATCAGGTAATTGCCCATATCCGTTTCTATAAAATCGGTTATTTCATCCACTCCCGATCTGCCATACTGCTTTTCCCAGAGCATATTACCGTCATAATCCAGTTTTTGGAGAATAATATCATGATTGTTCTTCGTTAAAAACCTATTACCGGTAACCAACCATCCATCCCCGGCATCTATCGCTCCCTGGGCCCTATCAACGATATCATTTTCCAGGACGTGAGACCATACCTCCTGTCCGGAAGTATTGATTTTTCGTACATTAAAATTCTTTACCTGGGCGTCTTCATCGGTTTCATAGCCTCCTACCAAAAGGTTCTGATCCTGGGTGAGTGTCCCAAAAAAAGACTTATCATAGAAGGCTTTGCCAAAAGTCTTCATAAAAACCTCCTGACCTGAGGCCGTAATCTTCAGGAGCATGATGTCAAACCCTCCGGCTCCTTTGCTTTGGGTGGACCCACAGATATAATAATTTCCATCGGGATGCGCGATAATGTCTACAGTCTCTTCGGCCTCCGCTCCACCATAGGCACGTTCCCATATTATCTCGCCCTCTTTAGTGGTTTTCACAAGATATACATCGGTCTGTCCGTTTCCAAAGCTTCTTGTTTGCCCAAGAATCAAATAATTATTATCCGCTGTTTCAATAATGTTTGTAGCGTAATCGAGGCTATCTCCGCCATATTTTTGCACGCCCATCAGGTAGTCCGGCTGAACCTGCTCATTCTCTTCCTTATAACAGGAAGTCAAAGTAATAACGGGAATAAACAAAAAGAGCAAATGATAAAACTTCATTGGATTGTTGTTTGGGTATAGAACTTTTTACTTCTGATAATCTACCAGAGCTGTTTCACTCACCACAGATTTTACATATTGTACCACCTCCTGATGCACGGGATGATCCTGATATTTCTGAAGGTCATTTTTATCCCTGACACCAATTCGCAGGAACACATCAAAAGCATCATGTCTTTCAGTAATATTGACTCCTGTTTCCAGTTCCCGTATCACGTCAATTTTTGACTTCATTTGATCGAGCTTAGCTTTAAGCTCCCCGGCTTTGTATTTATGCGCTTCCTGCAGTTTAAAAAGTATAATGTGTTCTATCATAACGTAACAGTACTGAATTTTCATTCCTAATTCAAATCTATGGCAAAGATAATGAGATTCGGGGTATTTTTACAGAGAGGTCTTTAAAAGCCACATGGCAGGACAAGAAGCAACTTCTACCCTTAAAAGTTTCCCGAAGGAAAACAGCTCAATATCAGTATTTAATATTTTCCAATTATACCATACGTCCTTCGTGAATCTTAGTGTCTTCGTGTCTTCGTGCCTTCGTGGCCTTCCTGAAGTACTGCCACAAGACAGTAAGACTCAAAGAAACACATCGATATAAATTACTTGGTGATATGTCATTGAAAAACAAAGCCTCACACTCCTAACTTTTAAGTACGAAACTTTAAGTCAATGATATTCAGCAACCTCCCTTTAGAGTCTGCACCGGTAACTCTACCGGGAGAATTTAAGGGTAAAAGTTGCTGAATATCCTTCCGAACGGTTTACGGATAGACTCGTTAAAACTATTTTTATCTGATACTCCAAATTATCACATCTTTTCCTCAACGATTTCAAGGATTTCTTTTTCCAGTTGCATAGCTTCCTTAATCATTTCATTGCCTTCATTAATCACTTTATCGACATACTCTTTATCATTCAAACCGCCGGCATTGATCTTCACATTAAGGAAGGCCCCTCTTATTCCGGCCACGGCAGCTAATGCTCCAACGCCTGCATCCGATACCGAGTTAGGATTGCCAATTTCAGCCATACCTTTCATCACTTCCATAGATTCGTAACACAACTTCATAACATTGAAAGGCACCTCTATGGCGTTACGGGTAGCTTCCTGGATAGCCTCCTTACGCTTTTGCTTCTCTTCATCGGTGTTTTTCGGTAATTTAAAGGCTTCCATAATTTTATTGAAAGCCCTGGTGTCTTCATCCACCATCGTAAGCAACCGGTCGTGGTAATATTTCCCTTTCTCGGCCCAATCGCTGTATTTTTCCCAGTAGTCATCCCATCCTCTCTTATGGGAAGACAGGTTGGCGACCATTGTTCCCAGGGCGGCTCCCATGGAACCCATATAGGAAGCTATGGAACCTCCTCCGGGGGCAGGAGACTCTGAAGCGGTTTCATGTACAAAATCTTCGAGGTTCATATCCGTAAGCTTCTTACCCTCATCTTTGCCTTTCTCCAGGATATACTCAATAATTTTCTTATCGGGTTCAAAGGGATACAACTCATCCAGCCCCAGCGATTTTACGGCTATTTTTATCAGCTCCTTATCGGAGACCCCTACTGAGCGCTTTTGCTTTTTAAGGTAATGCTTCCCCGCATCCACCATAGCTTTCAGAGGCACAACTCCCACCAGCTCCGAACCGGTGACGCGCATACCGCGCGAATGGGCACTCTCTTCCACTGCATCAAAAGCCTCATGAATAGACGTCACGGAAATATCCGTAAGATTCATTGAAATCTGGGCTACGCCATACTCCTCGATATACCATCCAATAGCCTTGGTCTTTTTGAGCTTGCCGGGGATTCTGACCGGCTCGCCGTTTTCATCTTTAACAATTTTTCCGGTAACCCCGTCCCCTTCACGCTTTATCCGGCCTTTCTCCCGCACATCAAAAGCTACTGAATTGGCACGGCGCGTGGAAGTAGTATTCAAATTAAAATTATAAGCTACCAGGAAATTACGAGCACCAACGGCGGTTGCTCCCGTTTCGGGAACGAATTGGTGAGGACCGAAATCGGGCTTCCATTCCTCTTTCTGCAATTTTTTATTTAAAGCCTCATATTCTCCGGAACGCACATAAGCCAAATTCTCATGTTCGGGCTTAGAGGCTGCTCTTTCATATAAATATATGGGATAATTTAACTCCTCGCCCATACGTTTCCCCAGCTTCCGGGCATACTCAACAGTCTCTTCCATAGTAATATTAGATACCGGGACTAGAGGGCATACGTCGGTGGCCCCAAAACGCGGGTGGGCGCCACTGTGTTTCCGCATATCAATAAGGGATTTTGCTTTTTGGGCTGCCCGGAATGCGGCGTCGCAGACTTCTTCGGGAGGTCCCACAAATGTAACAACCGTCCGGTTGGTGGCTTCTCCCGGGTCGACATCGATTAGCTGCACCCCTTCTGTCTTTTTTATTTCATCGGTAATCTGATTGATAATGGACATATCCTTTCCCTCACTAAAGTTGGGGACGCATTCAATAAGTTGTTGTTTCATGTTTCTTCTGATTTTATTTCAATTCACCGTTTAAAATTACTTTATCGACTTTATTACTTCCATAATAATAAGGCATAAATTCCATGCTGGGGATTTCCCTGGTTATGAATAAATTCGCTTTTTTACCCTTACTAATGGCCCCCAGGCTTTGGCTAACACCCATGGCATAGGCACTGTTGAGTGTTGTGGCATTGACAGCTTCTGCGGGCGTTAATTTATAAAGTATACTGGCCATAGAAAGTATCAATTGCATATTTCCCGATGGAGAAGAACCCGGATTAAAATCACTCGCCATAGCCACCGGCAAACCCGCATCTATCATCTTTCGGGCGGGGGCATAGGGCAGGTTCAGGAAAAAGGCCGCTCCGGGAAGTACTGTAGGCATGGTTTCAGAGGCCTTCAGCGCTTCAATCTCCTCATCTCCCGTATATTCCAGATGATCCACAGATAAAGCATGATGCTTCACCCCCGTTTGGATACCCCCGGAATAATCCAGCTCGTTGGCATGAATCTTCGGCATCATTCCATATTTGGCTGCTGCCTCCAGAATGCGGTCTGTACTTTCAACACTGAAAAATCCTTTATCGCAGAAAACATCCACAAAATCCGCAAGGTTTTCTTTCGCAACTGCCGGAAGCATCTCATTCACGACTATATCGACATATTTGCTTTGGTCTTTCTTATACTTTAAAGGGATAGCGTGGGCTCCCAAAAAGGTGGATTTGATAGTCAGCGCAGTCTCTTCTTTCAGGCGCCTGACCACCCTGAGGATTTTCATCTCCTGTTCCGTATCCAGACCATATCCACTTTTAATCTCTATCGCACCCGTTCCAAGCGCCATAACCTCATCAGTGCGTTTCACTGCCTCTTCGAAAAGCTGGTTCTCAGAAATTTCCCTGGTAGATTGAGCGGAGTTGAGGATTCCCCCACCTCTTTTGGCGATTTCTTCGTAAGATAGTCCTTTGATTTTATCTACATATTCAATTTCGCGGGTTTTGGGAAACACCAGGTGCGTATGTGAGTCACAAAAAGAAGGAAACACAAAACGTCCCGAAGCATCTATCTCAACCGTACTTTTATGGTCGATAGGTGGATTATCAGTCATTTTCCCTAATCCGGTAATCAGCCCATCTTCGATTAACACATAAGCATCACTGATTGCGGGCACTTCAGCCATCTGTTTCCCCGCAGCCTTTATGCGGCTTTTTTGCTGATCTGCTTGCACTAACTGTTTAATATTCGTTATAGCTATTTTCATGTATACAGGTTTTTATATGATACTGAAAGATTCGGTCAAATTTATAAAGTTTTGGATAGTTTTAAAATTTCCTTGTTCGTCATCATGAAATAAAGACTCCCAGACAAGTAACACTTTTTATGTAAACAAATTGTTAATTCTTGAAATTATACATTATTTTTGAAAAGTGTACCAAGGAAACCAGAAAAGCCAATAAAATAACCAAACAAAATTATGATGCGAAAACACAGTTTACTTTTTACTTTTTTACTTTTCATTGCATTTATTAATGCAGGGAAAGCCGAAGAGGTAAGTATGCAGCAAGCACAAACAGTTGCCAAAAACTTTTACTATGAAACGGTTCATACTTATTATTCGCCGTTGCCCTTTGATGAGATTGCCTTTGAAGACACTTTCGTCAAATCTTTTGAAGGGGAACCCGCTTACTACGTATTCAACATGAAGCCTGAAGGGTTTGTCATTGTCTCAGCAGAAGATGCTTTTAATCCGATTTTAGGGTATTCGAAGGAAGGTGCTTATTCGAAAAACCGGACCAATGAGGTTTACGAAAGCTGGATGGCTTCCTACACCGAAAAAATCGATTATTTGCGGGACAATGATATTGATGCCAGTCAAACTATAGAAAACAAATGGGATCGTTACTTAAACGGTAGTAAAACCACCCTGACTTTTCGGGAAAAGGGAAGAGATATTGAACCTTTGCTGACCAGCACATGGGACCAGGATTATCCCTACAATGCCTTTTGTCCCGAGGATGAAGACGGACCCGGAGGCCACGCCCTTGCCGGATGCGTTGCCACGGCTATGAGCATGATAATGTATCATTACAAATATCCGGAGCATGGCTACGGACAGAACAGTTATTATTGTTATCCTTACGGAACGCTAAGTGCTGACTTTGGAAGTACATATTATATGTGGGATGCCATGTCCGATCAAATATCCGCTACCAGTCCCGAGCATTCCATAAGAGGCATTGCCCAATTGCAATACCATTGCGGGGTGGCCGTCGATATGAACTTCTCGCCCGAAGGGTCGGGATCCCAGAGCTACATGGTGCCCTCAGCTATTCAGGACCATTTTGGCTATTCGGAAGATGCTACCCACCTGCAAAAGATAAATTATTCGTTATCGGAATGGCAGGATATGATTATGGAAGATTTAGAAAATAATCATCCTTTGTATTATTCGGGCCACAGCAATGAAGGCGGGCATGCTTTTGCCCTGGACGGAGCCCAGGGGACCGACATGTTCCACTTTAACTTTGGCTGGAGCGGTTATATGAACGGCTACTACTACCTGGAAGGTGACGGTGCCGTAGGTGGTTATAACCAGAACCAGGCTATGGTGAAAAATTTCTATCCCGACCAGGAGGAGTATCCTTATTATTGCTCACAGGACACAGTCCCCTACCTGGGAGGAACAATAGGCGACGGAGGTCTCCCGTATGAAAATTATGGTACCAACGCCGAATGCTCCTGGCTGCTTACACCTCCCACGTCCCAGGATTCAGTAGAATATTTTGAGGTGGATTTCCTGGATTTTAACCTGGAAGACGGAGCCGATTACCTTAAAGTATACGATGGGGCTACAACCGACGCTGAACTTATAGGGGAATATACCGGTTCCGAATTGCCCTCATCTTTTGATTCATCAGGTGATACACTACTGATAGAATTCGTTACCGATGATAATGAGACCATCCATGACGGTTTCCGCTTAGAATTTGAAGCAAACCGTCCCACCTACTGCAGCGGGGCTTTTCAATATGATCAGCCTACGGGAAGCTTTGATGACGGGAGTGGTGACATGAATTACCTCAATAACTCCATTTGCCAGTATTTTATCAGCCCGGAATATGCCAACGAACTTACAATCAATTTCGATAGTTTTGATCTTGCTGAAGGCGATAAGCTGGAGGTTTATGAAACATCTCCCTCCAGCCTGCTGGTCACATTGACAGGCACTGAATTGCCCGATTCATACACCTCTTCCACCGGCTCAATGATGTTAGTCTTGGTTACTAATAACATGTATGCCGGCCAGGGTTTCTCTCTGACCTATTCCGTAGACAATACCGGAAACGACGAAAAATCTGCTTATAAGGATTTAACAGTTTACCCCAACCCGGTAAGCCACGAGCTGACTATCCGCATGGATACTCAACAAAGCGGGGATATCAAAGCCACTTTGTCATCTGTTGACGGTAAGCTGGTCTATCAGGATTTTATTACCTCCAAAGGCGGATCTGTTAATCAAACTATTGATCTTTCAAACTATGACAAAGGAGTCTATTTATTAACCCTTGAAACCGATCAAGTAGTGGAAACACGGCGTGTTATTGTGAAATAGCATTTTTGAATCGGCTAGAAAAGGTCGATAATGAATATTCAGCAACTTTTGCCTTAACCATATAAGGAGAAGTTGCTGAATATTTTTATACTCCTGTTTATCATTGGTCCTTAATAGAGGATATTTGAAAATGATCCTTCCCCGCGAGCCTTCCTTTTTACTCGCTGGCTTCCGTCCTATGCTCTCTTTTAAGCTCCTCAAGGCATTCAACAATGTTTTTCTTGAAGCGCCAACATGTCATCTGCCTCAAGTTATATTCTTGTGCCAGTTTATAAGTAGAAATCGTTTCGTCCCGGCATACATCATACAGAATGCGAAAACCCAGGGTTAAAGGAATGCGGCAGCGATGAAAAATCGTAAATGCACAAGCCGATTCTTCGTATTTACAGCGTGTACAGCGGCGGGAATAGGGCGAGCGACCCTGACAATAATTCGTATGTCCGCATTTCCGGCAACGAAAACCATTACCCCACTTCTGCTCAGCCAATACTTTCAGGCACTGCTCCTCATTCCCAAAAATCCTTTCAAAGGTCTCCCTGTCCAATTGCTTTATGCTATTAATCAATGGTTTCACTCTTTTTCCTTCTTGTTTTTCAGATTTGCGATTTAAACATTTCAGAACACATCATGTTATGTACATAAAATAATATGGCATAGTAATTGGAACAAATGTACGAAAAAGTGTTCATTAAGCGATTTAGTTTGGCAAATAATTATATATTTGCATCGAAAAATAAGAAAATCATGAAACATAAAAGTTTATTCATATTGGCCATTTTAGCAGGGCTGATATTCAGCAGTTGTTCAGGCAATGAAACCAAAGCCAATGGATCAGGTGATGAAGATAAAAACGAAACTTCGGGAAAACCTATCCATTTAACAAAAGAGACTTTCAAAACGAAAGTCATGAACTATGAGGAAAACAAGAAACAATGGGTATTTGAGGGCAATAAGCCATGTGTAATTGACTTTTATGCAGATTGGTGCCAGCCCTGTAAGAAAATTGCCCCAATTATGAAAGACCTGGCTAAAGAGTACGAAGGCGAGATCAATGTGTATAAAGTTGATACGGAAAAACAAAAAGAGCTGGCCAGAGTCTTTGGTATAAAAAGCATTCCTTCGATTCTATTTTGTCCGAAAGATGGAAAACCCCAGATGACAAGAGGGGTGATGCCCAAAAAGAGATTTGTAAACATCGTGGATGAGTTACTGCTCAAAAAAGGCGGTACATCTTCCGGGACAAAAGAGCAAGGAAATTAGGGAAACAAAACAAGTAAATTAATAGAAATCAGAAATTTATAAAAGCAACATACAAAATGGAACATTTAACAAAAGAAACATTCCTTCAAAAGGTATTTAATTACGAGCAAAACAAAGAGTGGAAATTCGAAGGCGATCTTCCTTGTATCATCGATTTTTATGCAGACTGGTGCCAGCCTTGCAAAATCGTTTCGCCAATACTGGAAGAGCTTAGTGAAGAATACAAAGATAAAATCAATGTCTATAAAGTCGACACGGAAGACCAGCAGGAGCTGGCCGCTGCCTTTGGCATAAGAAGCATCCCTTCCATACTATTCTGCCCCAAAGAAGGGCAACCACAAATGGCACAAGGGGCTTTACCCAAAGAATCGCTAAAAGAAGCTATTCATAAAGTATTGCTTGGCGAAGAGGTGCAAGAGCAACAATAAGTTATTTTCTTACAATCGTGATAATTCAAATTTTCTAATAAGTGTAGCGGCGGAAAAATTTCCGCCGCTTTTTTTGTTTTTATGTGCGGTTTGTAATTAATTTGTGAAAAAAAATTGCAAGCGTTCCCGATAGCTTATCTTCCTCCGATCAGTTACGTAGCCTATTTTATGGCGGCTTCCTCGCCGCTCATCGACATCTATGAGCATTGGCCAAAACGCACGTACCGAAACCGCGCCGAAATTGCTTCTCCAAAGGGTCGCTATCGCCTATCCGTTCCCGTTTCCAAAGACAAACACCATACACCTGTAAGAGAAGTAAAGATTTCTTATAAAGAAAACTGGCAGCAAAACCACTGGCGAGCTATCCGGTCATTTTACAGCAATTCCCCGTATTTTCTGCATTATGAATCTGAAATCAAACCGTTTTACGAAAAAAAATATGATACTATAGCAGAGCTTGA
Organism: Bacteroidales bacterium; assembly: GCA_021738485.1. Lineage (GTDB taxonomy): Bacteria > Bacteroidota > Bacteroidia > Bacteroidales > JAIPAH01 > JAIPAH01. The sequence continues at coordinate 21,397 of JAIPBX010000010.1, forward strand.
TTTGGAATTAATGCAACAGTTATTTGATTTGATGAATATTGATCAGCCGGTAATAACCTCTTCCGGTTACATTGAAAAGGAGGACGTCGATTATGATTACCGCGATTTCTTTAATCAGCAAAAAGATCATGTCCTCATCCCGGAATATATCCAGGTATTCGAAGACCGCTCACCCTTTTTGCATAATCTCAGCGTCATTGATTTGCTCTTCAACCTGGGCCCGGAAGCCACAACCTACCTGGAAAACCTGGCCGCCAAAATACGCAACTATTATTCGGGATAAGCCACCCGGACATGATAGATATTCATCAACTGCCGTTTCAGAATTTTTTTCACAATTCTGATATCTTTAAAGGTGATATTGGCATTATTAAGTTGCTCTTCAGCTATCAAGCGGTTAATAATATTTTCAACAAGCTCATTAATTTTGTTCTCGTCCGGGGCTTTCAGGCTGCGCGAAGCAGCTTCAACCGAATCGGCCATCATCAGCACTGCCGTCTCTTTTGAAAAGGGTACCGGTCCGTGGTAGGAAAACTCTTTTTCGTCGACCGTTCCTTCCGGGTCTTCCTGTTTTCGCTTCATATAAAAATAATCGGCTTTACGGGTACCGTGATGCGTACGAATAAAATCGATAATATGCTCGGGTAATCCGCGCTTTTTGCCCATTTCCACACCTCTAATCACATGGCTGATAATTATCTTCGCACTTTCTTCATAGGAAAGCTCGTCATGGGGATTCATTCCCGCTTTTTGATTTTCCACAAAATACACGGGCATGTTCATTTTGCCTATATCATGGTATAGCGCGCCGGTTCTGACAAGAAGGGCATTCCCTCCTATCTCGCGTATGGCTTCCTCCGATAGATTCGCTACCTGCATCGAATGCTGGAAGGTTCCGGGAGCCTTGGTTACCAAACTACGCAACAAAGGCGAATTCGTATCCGATAATTCGAGGAGGGTAATGTCGGTAACCATCCCAAAGCTTTTCTCAAAGATGTATATCAATGGGTAGGCAAAAAGAGTGAGTATAGCATTGGCGGCAAAATAGCCATAATGAACCGGTTCGAGATCGGCCGGATTCCCTTGCTGCATGAGCTGTAATCCTGTATAAACCAATGAATATGTAACGAAGATAAGCAACGAAGTCATAAAAAACTGCGCTCTTCGATGTAGCTGGACAATACTCATTATGGCCATCATTCCTGCTACAATGTTGAGTATGACAAAATCGAAACCATTAGGAGCCAAAAAGCCCAGAATCATCACCGTCACCAGGTGAATAACAATAGCAAAACGGGCATCAAAGAAAATCCTGATAAGAATGGGGACCACACTAATGGGGATTACATAAATATACCCTACATTATATTTCCCCACCAAACTGGTTATCAATACCATCAGCAACATGACAAAGAAAACGAAAATAATTTTTTTGTTTTCTTCAAATATGGAATGGCGGAAAAAATAATAAAACAGGAAAAGCACGAGCATTAATATGGTAATTACCATGGCCTGTCCGGTGGTGATCCAGTCCTGGTTTCCCGACACCCTGATTTTTTCCCGGTATTGTTTTTCAAACGATTTAAGCACCTGGTATTTTGTTGGGGTTACCACCTCCCCCCTGGCGATGATTCGTTCCCCTTTCTGCACCATACCACGCGTTAGGGATACCTCACTAAGTAAACGCTCTTTGGCTTCGGCGCTCTTCTTCTCATCATAATCCACATTCTGTGACAAAGCATCCTGCAAAGCCGTGTAAACTAAATTATCTTCAATAATATTCGTTGTATCAGCAGCCTTCTGCACGGCCTGTTCAATTCTGTTATCTGCTTCTTTCACCGTATAAAAAGAATGCAAAGAACGCTTCCGCGCTACTTTATCCTTGATAAGGATAATTTCAAAATCACCGGATTTATTTTTTATTTCCTGGTTCCGCCGGATTATTCCCCGCTTCAGGATGCTGTCCAGGATACCTGCCGCAAATTGTTTATTCTTTTCATACCTTTCATCTAAATTCCCATAGTTATTAATCCACAATTGCTGGAAATTTTCTTTGAAATCTTTCCGGGTTTGCTTGCTTTCAGGGGTATTAAAGGTAAAATAGGGGTTGAAATTTTTCAGCGCTTTGGTACGATCTTCTTCGAGCTGCTTCTCTGTTTTGTATATCGGAAAGTCGTACGGGGCTATCAAATCCGCATACATCCACGGCTTACCTTTATGATATTCGTATTTGAATTTCCCAACTTTCGGGAAAAAAGAAACAATAATGACAATTGTAATGACCAATAAAAATATTTTATAAATGGTCGAATAATTGTCTCTTAAATAATCAAATAGTTTGTTCATCCGGTTTTTCTTTACTCAACATGCAAAATTACAAATTCTGTATATTGCCCCTTGATAAATATCAAGTCTGCAAATTTAATCACTAATCCCCGAAACAAATGGGTTAATCTATTGTTTTTCAGAACATCATTTCAAATATTCACAATACCAACCCTCTTTTAGTCCCCTAACCTGCCGAAGCTTCACAGTATTAAGTTTTAAAATCCCGGGGAAATATTTTATCTTTACTCTGCGAAAGTAGAAATTACAGGAATGAATTCTGTTTAAAAAATGTTCCGGGATAAAGCATATAGTTTTTTAAAACCAAAACCTCACAAAGATGAACAAATTCGGCATTTGTGAAATCAGCCTGGTGCCTGTACGCAGTTACCCTTCCGATGAAGCGGAAATGACCACCCAATTGCTCTTCGGCGATCTTTTCCAGGTTACCCGGCAATATAATAACTGGGTCTATATACGCCAGGAGTTCGATAACTATGAAGGATGGATAGACGAAAAACAATATACTCCCCTTGAAGAAAAGACCTACCGCACCCTTATCAAACTACCCACCAGTGTATGCCTTGATTTTGTTAATTACTTATCTTCCAATAAAAACAATTTTTTAATACCGGTACTTATCGGCACTTCTCTGCCGGGCTTTGTGAAAGAAACATTTTACATCGGCGATACCATTTATACTTATGAAGGAGAAACGCTGCCTCCGGACACCACACCCGAAAGAAATGCCATTATCGAAAATGCCATGGTTTTCCGCAGTGCCCCGTACTTATGGGGTGGAAAGTCCCCTTTTGGCGTGGATTGCTCCGGATTTACCCAGATTGTATATAAAGCTTCCGGATTCCGGCTCTTAAGAGATGCCTCGCAACAGGTCCACCAGGGCGAAAATGTCCACCTGCTATCGGAAGCTGCACCCGGAGACCTGGCCTTTTTTGATAATGAGGAGGGGCGCATCACTCATACAGGTATTCTTATCACTCAGGACAGAATCATTCATGCATCGGGTTTGGTGAGGATAGATTATATTGACCATCAGGGCATTTACAACCAGGAGAAAGGACGTTACACACACAACCTGCGGTTAATCAAAACTATGTTTTGAGGTGGAAAGTTAGCTACTTACTAAATTATTTCATTTTTTTGTCAAACCGTTCGGAAGCCGTCCAAAAACCTTCCGTCAGGATATTCAGCAACTTTTACCCTTAAATTCCCTAAAGAGAAGTTGCTGAATATCATTAAGTTTTGGTTTATACTTGTAGCGTATCAAATTACTTCAGCGTCAAATTTTTTTTTCTTTTTGGTTTGAAAATGAATGTATAACGATAAGTATTTATTTTTACACCTCAGAATATTAATTTGCAATAATTTATCATCAAATAAGTTATAACTTTATCTTTCTTTGAGTCTTGTCTAAAAAGCCTTCAAACTGCTGATTTTATTGATGTAATTGGCTGAAGAAACATAAGGTTTGGTAGCCACTGTCCCGCCGTCGGCAAACTGGCTCATGCCAAGGGTATTCGGCATTTCCACCCACTCAAAGGCATCGATGTAAATGCCCAGGTACCAGCGGTCTACTTCGCCGGGATGAGTCTCATTCAATTTCCAAAATATTCCTCCAAAATTTTATAACGATAATCAAAGATGTTTTTAACCCGCTTTTTTATGATGGTTTTCTCCACCGGCAGACCAAGAACCCCAAGAGGGGCAGCATAGTGCACAATATCTTTCATTTGAACACCGCCTTCTGTCTCACTAAAATGATGCTGGTGATGCCACACGGTAAAAGGCCCTATCTTTTGATTATCAATAAAGAAGTAAGGTTTTTTTACGTGCGTTATCTCAGTCATCCAATCAAGCGGAATATTTAAAAAAGGACTCACTTTATATGTAATAATCATCCCCGGGTACATTTCTCCATCGATGTAATCAGAAGTAATATCAAAACCCATGGAATCGGGGGTAATCTCTTTTAGGTTCCCCGGATTGGAGAAGAATTCCCAGGCTTCTTCGAGGCCTATTGGTAAAAATTGCTTGGTAATTAAAACTTCCATAATTCCTTTTTTAGAGTAACGTTTTAATATTGTTTCTGTTGACATCGTGGAGACCATTTTAGGCTCGGGTACACTTATTGATAATTTTGAATACGGATAGTTGTTAATTCGCCTCTTCCAATATCCTCTCAACCGGTACCCTGATGAACCTGGGCCGGTATATCGTGGCATCTTCAAATAAATCTTCCAGGTTAAAACTGTTGACGTTGTAGGAAACCAGCAGTTCACCATCATCATTAATAAACTGCGGATGTGCCAAGGCGTTGTAGGCAAAGAGGTCCTTGTCGTTTCCCGGAACCTTTGGCTTATAGAGGTTTTGCCGGTTCTGCCAACCTTCGAAAGGCACATCCGACGTGTAACTAACAATGGTATTGTCATCGAATCCCCCGATTTGGGTCAGGTAGACAAATTTATCGTTCAGCTTAAAGACGGAAAACTGCTCGGAACCCTGGATATCCAGCATGGGCTGTGCTTTCTTTACGTCGCTGCTCCAGCCCTTTCCCGTGTAAAACTTCCAGGGGGACATCACGCTCCCTTTCACAGCGCGTGCCACGTAGGGTTTTTTATCTTCCCCAAGTCCGTAGATGTAGGTAAACCCTTCAGCCTTGTCACACACAGCATGACCAAAATGGATGCTGCTTCCTTCGGTAAACGGAACATGCTCAATTTTCTCAAGCGTCACTTCCGGCAGGGAAAACACCGCCAAATCAGTGCGCATCCACCGGAAACCCCAGCCGCCCTCTTCAGCCTGCCAGAATGCCGACATAAAAACCTTGAGCTTTCCGTTTTCGACAAACCCATCGCCGGGCCAATACCACAACGAATCTTCCGAAAATTTCTCTCCTTTTGTAGCGTCGGGAGGAATAACAAAAGAAGATTCCCAGCCATCTTTTTCCTGATAGAATGTTCTCAGCGTATCTTCTTCCTGAATCGCAAAACTATTGCGAATAAAAATCGGGCGGCGCTTTTCGCGCGTATTATCAGGATTCACAGTCCCCAAAAAGGTATCCCCGAAAATCCAAACTGTGCGCCCGTCAGGCAATAAAACCGAATACGTCCCGTCGGCCCCGGTCATACCGCAGCAATCGCGGGAGAAAATGTCATTGAAGGTCTCATCACGTTGAATTTCCTGTGCGGAAATTTCTAACGACAAAAACAATCCTAATATGATTCCTATCCAAGTTAAGTTTTTCATAATATTTCCTATTGATTTACATATTCTTCAATCGCATCTTTCCACAACAGGTATCCCTTACCGTTCAGGTGCAGCCCGTCAATGGAGTATTTTTTCTTCATCCGGTTGTTTTCACCGGCAAACCGGCTGAAAAGATCCACATAAGTCAGGTTGTACTCTTCGGCCATTTGCCTCAGATGTTGGTTGATTTTCATGATATCTTCATTGGCCCGGCTGGTATGCACTTTGTCATCCGTGGGCAACACGCTTTGCAAAAACAACGTGGTCTGCGGGATCTCTTTTTGGATGCGTTCAATTATTTTACGCTGATTTTTCACAATGTAATCCACGCTTTTACCCTTGGCCAAATCGTTGGTTCCAATCATCAAAAATATTTTCGCCGGTTTCCGGTTTGTGATTTCACCCAGGCGCTCCAGGATACCATCGGTATCATCTCCACCAATTCCACGGTTCAGGATTTTCTCATTCCCAAAGAGCTCATCCCATTGGGCGCCGTCGGTTATGCTGTTTCCCAGGAAAATAATTTCATCTTTCATACGGTCCTCCAAAGTTTCAAAATGACTTTTCTTGTGGTAGTAGTACGCCTTCATCGCTTTATTCCAGGCTTCCATTTCTTCAGCCTTACGATCGTAGCTCATGATTTCTTCCCGGTCTTTTTTCGAGAGCTGATTACTCATTGACGGTGGTGCATTCTTCAAACCACTCCCCCACTCTTTGTTGGGTTTATCATCCATCCACAAGACCAGTTTTCCGCCATCCACCAGGTTTTCATGGTAAAACCACGGCTTATTCAGTGGTTCACCGTCAATAGTTGCTTTCCGGATATAGCGGTTTTCGTCGGAATTATTTTTTGTCTCTATAACAAATTCTCCTCCAGGATAGTATTCTTCATCCAAATGAATAGTGATTTTATCGAAAATGGGACTACCAATTTCGTAGGTAGGTTTGACAGAAGTTCCCCCGTCCATCTCGAAAAGCCCCATGGCACTCATCACAAACCAGGCGCCCATTTGTCCCTGGTCTTCATCGCCGGGCCAGGCATCGGGGCCGTCATAATAAAACCCGTTCATAATTTCGCGCACCCATTTTTGCGTCAGCCAGGGTGCTCCGGCATGATTGAAGAGATAAGCCGCCTGCATGTTGGGTTGGTTGCCGTGATTAATGGGCAATACACCCATTCCTGCTAAATTGTTTTTTAGCAGATGCTCCGAATTAAACCGGTGTTTGCTTGATTTTTCAAATCCTTCATTCAACCTGCTGATAAATTCTTCGCGGCCCAGCATTTCCACTAGCCCGCTTTGATCGTGCGGCACAAACCAGGTGTACTGCCAGGCATTTCCCTCTACAAATCCCGAGCCTTTAAAAGTAGAATGGCCTGTCTTGCTGAAGTTCTCCACCCAGGTACTGTCGCGTTTTTTTCGCCAGACATATCCCACATCTTCCTTAAAAATATTTTTGTAATTGTAGGCTCTTTTCATGAAGGTTTTGTGGTCTTTTTCCTTACCTAAAGCTTTGGCCATCTGGGCCACCGTATAGTCGTCGTAGGCATATTCCATGGTATTGGAAACCGGCCCTTCTTCATCCGGTACAAACCCCAGTTTCATATACGAAGCCAGATTCCGGTTGCCAACCAATCCGCCGCCCATGTGGCAGGTTCCGGGCGTCATCTGATTGTGAAGCATCGCTTCCCAAGCTTTATCCACATCGTAATTCCGAATGCCCTTTTGATAAGCGCTGACGATGAGCGGAATTTCGTGGGAAGCCACCATAATGCTCGAATACTCGATCCCCGTCGGGCCTTTCGGAAGCCACCCGCCTTTATCGTAGATTTCCAGCAGCGAGTTCACCCATTTGTTGGCCACCTCGGGGTGCTGCAGCGTCCAGAGCTGGTTAAGATTCCAGAAAGTGTTCCAGAAAGCATCGCAGCCATAAACCGGGCTCGCCGGATCTTCGAGTTGCTGCACTTTTTCGTACATATCGCGGTACCTGCCGTTCACGTCGCTCCAGGTGGTACGGCTGGAGTAAGCCCGGTACATGTTGGTGTAGAATTTCTTTTTATCCGATTCCGAACCGCCTTCCACTTTAATGGTTCCCAGTAGATCATTCCACTCTTCCTGGCTATCCTTTACGGCTTTATCAAAATCCCAGTTGAAGCCATCCATCTCTTTTTCCAGGTTCAGCCGCGCCTGCTGAAGGCTAACCAGTGAAATACCGGATTGCATCTGGATCACCTCTCCTTCCTCGGTAGAAAAGTCGACGAATGCGCCAAGGTCTTCATGACCGAATATAAGATGAATCTTGTCCGTATTTCTGCTTATTTCCTCCTGCTTCCAGCCGTTAAAAGATTCAAAAGGTTTATCAAACCTGATGACGAAGTGCAGTGTGTATTCATTATAATTCGCCTTGCGGAGGCTTTGCTGATATACCACTCCCTGAATCTCCCGGTCGGTCACCTTTTCAATCTTTCCCCCGAAAATTTCGTACTTATATTCCGTTGGAATCTTCAGGTCAATTAAAATGCGGGCTTCATCCGACTCCGGGAAGGTGTAGCGCTGAAACCCGGCGCGGGTGGTGGAAGTGATCTCAGCTTTTATGCCATAATCATCTAAAAAAACCGAATAGTAGCCCGGTTTGGCATGCTCATTTTCATGAGAAAATCGTGAACGATAGCCCAGGTCGGGATCATCTTCTTTTCCGGGCTTTATCTTCAGGTCACCTACGGTGGGCATGGTTAGCAAACCACCCATGGTCCACGAGTGGATATGGCTGAAGCCTGCAATGTTATTGATGTTGTATTCGTAACCGGCTTTCCAGCCCCTGCGTTGGTTATCGGGACTCAGCTTAACCATTCCGAATGGCCGGCTGGCGCCCGGAAAAAGCATCCATCGGGAATCTATCGTTCCCATGACGGGGTCCACGTAATCCACCGGTTGTTTCTTTCCTGCATCCTGGCTTTGCGCAGTTGAGAATAAGAAAGCAACACTTATCAGAAAAACAATCTTTTTTATCATTTTACGCCTGTTTTTACATTATTCATATCAATTAATGTCCTTATTATTTCATTGTGAAACTTAGTGCCTTGGTGGCATCTGCGGGTAGTGCCAGTATGGCACCAAGCTTCTAAGACACACAAAACAATATTCCTTTTCAAAATAGATTTTACACTCTATCCATACATTTAAGAATTTTCTATTTCATTTTTCCGGAATCCGGTATTTCATCTCAAGCTGCCTCATCTTTTCCTTCAATTCCTCAATTTTTTGTTTGTACGTTGAATCCCCATACAGATTTTTCAACTCCAACGGGTCTTTATTCAAATTATATAACTCCCATGAAGCAGGGTCCGTGTCAAAATTTATCAACTTAAAATCATTTGTCCGGACTCCTCTGTGGCGCGGAACACCCCATCCTTCGGAATAAAACTTGTAATAAACCGCCTCTCTCCAGCTTGTAGCATTAGGATTGGTAAACAATGGTGTCAAGGATTTTCCCTGCATTGCCTTTGGGACATCAATACCGGCCACATCCAGAAAACTCGGTGCAAAATCAATATTCTGCACCAGTGCGTCGCTTTTAGCTCCCTGCTTCATGCCGGCAGGATACTTCATAATTAACGGCGTTCTTAAGGATTCCTCATACATATATCTTTTATCGAATAAGCCATGCTCTCCCAGGAAAAAGCCCTGGTCGGAGGTATAGACAATCAGGGTATTCTCTGCCAGTCCGTTTTCTTCCAGGTATTTTTTTATTCGCCCCACACTTTTGTCTACAGAAATAATTGTGCGCAGGTAATCATGGATATATCGCTGGTAATTCCAGTTGACCCGTTCCTCTTTTGTGAAATTTTTTGAAAAAAATTCTTCAATTTCATCTTTGTATGCTTCATTCCAGGCCTTTCTTTGGTCCGGTGTGAGCCGATCCATGACTTTCGGATACATTTTTCTGGGTATGCGATTGACTTTTTTGACGGGACATGTATCGCAGGGCACTTTAAAATCCCAGCTAATGTCCAGGTGTTCAGCTACGGTAAGCTTCTGATTTTTCAAATGCTCCCGCCCCTCGTAATCATCATAAAATGATTTTGGCTTCGGAAACTTCCTGTCTTCATAAGCTTCAAGATAATTCGTATCAGGCATCCAGTTGCGATGCGGCGCTTTGTGATGTACCATCATCATAAAAGGCTTATCCTGCTTTCTGGATTCCATCCAGTCAATAGCCAGGTCGGTAGTGATATTGGTGACATACCCCTGGTAAGAAGTATCCTTTCCCATTTTTATAAACTCAGGATTGTAATACAGTCCCTGTCCCGGCAAAACATTCCAGTAATCGAATCCGGTGGGCTGGCTTTTTAAATGCCACTTTCCCACAATGGCTGTTTCGTAACCATTTTTCCTGAGGAGCTTCGGGAAGGTGACCTGAGACGAATCAAACCGGTCGTGATTGTCTTTGATACCATTCAGATGCGAGTACTTCCCGGTGAGCGCTACGGCACGGCTTGGAGCGCTAATCGAGTTGGTTACAAAAGCGTTCTCAAACAGAATGCCTTCTTCGGCCAGTTCATCAATATTTGGTGTTTTGTTCAACCGGCTCCCGTACGCGCTGATAGCTTGTGTAGCGTGATCATCGGTCATTATAAAAACAATATTGGGCTTGCTCTCCACATTGGAGGGAGGTCCGCTGCTGCAAGCTGCTGCGGAAAGACCCAAAGAAGTTATCAAAAAAAACTGGCTACTTTTCATGTCTTTTCATTTTTCTGTCAGACCGTTCGGAGTCTGTCCAAAAACCGTCCGGAAGGATATTCAGCAACTTTTACCCTTAAATTCCCTAAAGGGAAGTTGCTGAATATCATTAAGTTTTAATCTTTATTTGTGTGTATCGAATTATTTCAGCGATGCAATTTTTACTTTTTGGACAGCCTCTGTAATATTCTTGAAGCCTCTGACTTTCATCCAAACTTACGAGTTTATAACTGACGGTGGTACCAGCCAGAAGCTGGAAGAATAAAGTATCGGGACGGGACGTCCCCACAAACTTTGCGCCTGTTATCTCTTTTTGACTTGAAAATAAATGCATAACGATAAGTATTTATTTTTACACCTCAGTTCTGTTTTTAAGTGCGAAACTTTAGTACACATTATCATCTTCTCATCATTTTCCGGGTTACAACCGTATCATCCGTCACCAATTCCAGAATAAGCAATTGCCGGGGAAGCTGTGAAAGACTGATTATTTCGTTGTTTCTAACCTCTTTGCTGAGATATTTTTGTCCGTTTATTCCATAGATATTCAACCGGGCATCATCACGAAGATTGCGGAGTTGGGCGCGTTTTTCGAAAACATTAAAATAGTCTTGATTAGTCCGCTCGATTGATTCATTAGATGATGTTCCGGTAAAATCATCGAATATTCTTACTGTATCCGGTGGGCTTACCGAAATTGTTTCCTCCACATCGCACCAGTAAAAGCGACCGCGGTAGTTCCGGGTATCTTGATAGATAGAACCAAAATCATGAGCGTTCACATTGAAAGAAATCAGCAGTTTCCCATTTTCATTAAACTGTGGATGCCCGCCAAGATTATATGTGTTGTAATTCCCGGCTTCTTCAATTATGGCGAAGGTGTTTTCGGTCCCGCCCGAGTTGTAGGCATTGAAAGGCCCGGTAAGCTCATCAGCTTTGAGTACCACCAACTCATCCACCAGGAACGTTTCATGCATGAGCATGTAAAAGCCGTTTTCTTCTTCCCAGACATAAAATGTCTCACCTACCGGCCGGTCTCCAATGGGGGCGGCACTGTCGCACTCCGGCGACCAGTCACCGTTTCCGGCATAAAACTCCCACTGTCCTGTTACCGAATTCTCCGTCCGCGCCAGGTAAGGAATCTTCCACTGGAAATTACCGTCCGACATTATCTTTTTGCCGTAGATGTAGACGTACCCGTCTTTTTCAAGCACCTGTGTACCGAACCGCATTGTAGTATCTGTGATTTGTTCAATGCGGCTGGTTCTGACATGCTCCAGGGCAGGATAAGTGAAAGATGAAATATGGGCCGTTCCCACCTCGAAATTAAACCCGGGTGTACCGTCATCTTTTTTCCTGATTTTCAGAGTAAAAATGCGCAGGGTATCCCCTTCCAGAATCATGTGCTTCGGCCAGAACCAATCTTCACCCTGTCTGGGAATGAAAGCCGAAGGGTTCTCTTCCGTTCCGCCGTGATAGGTAACCAAATCCCCGTTATCTTCAAGAATGGCCGTATTATTGACGAAAGTGGCCGTGGAATTATCAATGCTGAATTCTCCATCTTTTTCCCCCACGAAGGTATCCCCGAAAAGCCACAACGTTTTCCCGTCAGGCAATTCGTAAGAGATTGTACCGTCGGCCGCACACCAACCGCCATCAACGTCATCAAACTTATTGAAATGCTCGCGGGCGGGTTGAAGCACATCCTGCGCCTGTCCGGAATTTAAAGCCAACAAAAAAACAACTATTATAAAAAAACTCTTTCTCAAAATCATACACTTGCTTTCTTTTTAGATTGTTTCACTGCGAGAAGGGTAGCATACCCCACGTAAAGGATACACGCTACTAAGACAAATATACTGGCTGACACTCCGAAATACTGACTCATCAGCCCCATAAGTGGTGGAATAGCCGCACCACCGCTGACGGCCAGAATAATCAAACCGGACAGTTCATTGGCATACTTGGGGGCGTGCTCCACGATAATGGCAAAGAAAATGGGAAAGATGTTGGAGAACCCGAAACCGGCGAGAAATATCATGACAAAAGCTATCGTATGACTCGGAGCGAGAATGATGCCTGCCAGCCCTGCTAAAGTGATGATGCTGCTGACCACCAGGAAAGACTCAGGCTTTACCGTTCGCAGTAAAAAAGTACCCAGTATTCGTCCGGCCATCAGCGAAGCAAAATAAATACTAATGCCCAGGGCAGCCGTATTTATATCTATTTTAAAGCTGTCGCGCAGGAAGTTGGTAATATTACTGTTCATGGCCACATCAAATCCCACAATCACAAATATTCCAAAAACCATTGTCAGAATAAAAGGATTTTTGAGCAATCGAAAAGCGCTTTTAAAAGTAGCCGGTTCCTTTTCGGGTTTTCGTTCTTCCACATGAACGGATCTCAGCCACAGGACCACCAGCAATGAAAGCGCTGTGTATATGGGAAAAATAAGTTTCCAGTCGCCGAAATAGCGCGCTACGCCGGCTGTTATGGCCGGCCCCAGCATAGAAGCAATGGCTTTTACAAACTGGGATAAACTTAGATTGGCCGCCTTACTACCTTCCGGAGAAATGTCAATCAACAAAGGATTAGCCGAGACCTGCAGAATGGTATTGCCGATACCCAGGACCATAAACCCAATAATAGCTGTAATGTGGGAATAGTACAGAAACGGAATAATCATCCCAATTCCTGTCAACAACATACCCAGGTTTACGGTGTATTTTTTCCCTTTCCGGTCCTGGAAAATTCCTGTCGGTATTGATATGACTGCAAACCAGAGGAATACCATCATAGGCAAAAGCTGAGCTACACTATCGGTCAAATGAAAATCTTTCTGGATATATCCTGTCGCGACTCCCACCAAATCAACAAATCCCATGATGTAAAAGGACATGAAGACCGGGAGACTAATTTTCAAAGCTGTCTTTTTATTCATTATTCTTCTTCGATTTTAGATTATCGTATTTTGGAAAGGATGAAGCAACCCGCAATGAGATTCATTCCGGGTGCTCATCCATTCACAACTATTATGAAACTCGAACATACGCTTTAACGGTGGCACATTCTTCTCCTTCCGAAACCCCATAAGGCCGTATGGTATATTTACCCACGGATGCCGGAATAATGAAAGTTTCGGCATAATGCACCAGAAACGGTTTGAAAGCACCTCCGGGACTTTCAACAACTACTTCCCGGCCTTTCACAAGGTTGAGCACATTGAGATTTCCTTTAGTGTCATGGGTTACTTTTTTTGTAAACCAATGCCGCCGGGTTTCCAGGAACTCTTTTTCATGAAGGCCTGTGCGCTCTTCCCGCCATCCTTCTCCCCGTTCAACTTCTTCAATCCTGTTAATCAAATTCTTGCGGGTCCATTCGGTAGTTCGCCCCCATTGAATCACATTTTCTCCATGTTTGATATTTATCGGCCGTGGCTTGCCATCCAGGCCCAGGCGCCCCCAGTCGTACAGTTTAAAAGTAAAAATGTAAGGCGTAGAGCTAATTTCAAGCACCATACTGTTACGGCCGGAGCAATGAACGGTACCGGCCGGAATCAGGAAATGATCATGCTTTTTTGCCGGCCACTTTTCCACATATTTCGAATCGTCAAAAGTCCCCTTTTCCTTCTCTGCCTTTTTCAGGTCTGTCATCATCTCTTCCGGGTTAACGCCATCTTTCAGGCCAAGGTAAACTGAGGCATCTCCATCGGCATCCATAAGATAATAACTCTCATCCTGCGTATAATGCATTCCAAAAGTTTCCTGGATATACTCGGTCGTGGGATGTACCTGCAGACTGAGATTTCCTCCGTCCATCGTATCCAGGAAGTCAAAACGTATCGGGAACTCAGGACCAAAGCGTCCGTGAACAGCATTTCCTAACAATTCCTCCGGCTTATAAAATACCAGGTTAATTGAAGGAAGTTCCAACACGGCATTTCCATAGTCTAACAGGAGGCTATTCTCTTCCGGTATGCAATTGATACTCCAGGCATAATTCGGCTTATCGGGGTCCAGCTCACATATTTCCTTCATCCACTGACCGCCCCACGGCCCGGCATCAAAATAAGGCACCACACTAAAGGGTTGTTGCACCGCCTGGCGTAATCCTTCTCTAACGGATTCCCCGTCAACCATCACCGGCTTTTCCATGCGGTTGGTATCCAACACATAATCCCACCGGTCTATCAGTTGTTTTTTCAATTTGTCGCATACGCGCCAATCCACAAAATAGCCGCGTTTGTATTGCGACTCGGGCGAATCTTCTTTATTGTCTATTCCCAAATTATCCACCTGGTTCTTACGCATTCGCAACTGAATCTCCCATCGGGCCATATCAGCGTATACCAGCACATCCGGTGAAGGGGCTATCAACGAAGCTCCCGGTCCAATAATGAGAACGGTACCGCTATCTACATTCTCCACCTCATTTTGAAAAGCTTTCAGTTTATTCTCGTCAAAAAAGTCCTGCATTTTCAGGCGCGTCATGTAGCCAAAAACGCGATCCGTTGTAACATCGGGTTGCGTAATTTTCCCAATCCTTTCCCCGGGATACATGGCATTTCGAGAATCAATAATACTTCCGGGTAAAAGCCTGTTTTTAATTTCCTGTAATATCACTTCATAAAATACGCCCTGATAGGTTTCTACAACGATAACATTTTTGCCTTTTTCTTTTTGTTTGATCCTTTGGAATAACTCATCAACAATAGCACTCCATCCTTCAATCGCTTGATGATCGATACCTTCAACTTTTACAACAGGTTGTTTTTCGAATCTTGTTCTCTCCATTCTTAATTTTTAAGTATTGAAGCTAAATAGGCAGCTCCCAAAAGGGCCGCATTATCCATATTTTCTGCTTTCACTATTTTGACGTTCCCCCAGCCCAGCCAGGCTTGTTTATTCACCTTATCCTGAATATAAGGGATGATCACATCAGCACTTCCCATAACGCCGCCGTTCAGAATCACAATCTCCGGATCATAGGCATGGATCATGTTAATGACGGTAGCGGCCCAAATATCCATACTGTGATTCATCAACACGGCGGCCAGAGGGTCTTTTTGCTGGGCATGCAAAAACACATTTTTATAATCTATTATTTCTTCCTGCGAAAGGGAACTCTCCGCCCATTGCGGGTGCTTGCGGGCTTTTTCGGCCAGGCTCCAGGTGGAGGCTTCAGCTTCGGCACAGCCTATATTTCCGCAATTACAAGGTGTTCCATTCACGTTAACAATAAAATGCCCCCCCAAAATTCCGGCCTGGAAATGTTTCCCCCGTACCAGGCTGCCATTCATTACCGCCGAAGTTCCTATACCTGTTCCCAGGGTCAAGCCCACCACATTGTCGTACCCGCGACCCGCGCCATATTGCCATTCACCGGCAAGAGCGGCACGCGCGTCGTTTTCCAATGCGAGTGAAGTACCCCAACGCATCTTCGCCCACATCTTGAAATCAAAATCGAGGGCATCGGAAAATTTATCATTGATAGAGATTAGCTTCATCTCATTTGTATCGACCAATCCCGGGGTGGCAAAAGCCACACCGGCCACATCGGTTTTTTCCGCCGACACCTTGTTCAAAAGCATATTGACCTGCTGCTCAATGATGGGCAACCTTTCCAGTAATCCCTTTTCTGAATAGGCATCGATGGAAGACCAGGCCAGTACCCGACCTTCCTTTACAATACCTATTTTTATTTTTGTTCCGCCTAAATCTATTGCTATTGATATCATAATGTCTATACCTAAAGTATTGAAATAGTTATAATATTGAATATCAAAATTTTAAAGTTCTCTTCTTCATAAAAAGACTATATCTTCAATAACTTAATTCTCTAATACCCTCCGTTTTGCGACAATTCCGGGTTTAAATCGCGTTCCCGCTGTGGTATGGGGAACTTATAATTATATTCCTGCGGATTGGCTTTGTCTCCTTTAGCTTCATTTACGCGCTCAATCAATCTTCCCGTCCGCTTTAGGTCGAACCATCGCTGGCCTTCGTTAACCAATTCGCAACGCTTCTCTTTCCAAACGGCTTGACGAAATTCTTCATAGCCTAATCCTTCCAGGTCGGGTAGCACATCTTCATTACCATTTCTGGCCCTTTCTCTGATCCGGTTTACTGCATCATATGCCTGTTGAGTGGGGCCACCGTTAACTTCATTTAATGCTTCGGCATAAATCAAAAGAACCTCAGCGTACCGCATCAGTTTAAAATTGGCTCCGGATTGTCCCGTTTCATCGGCATCATAAGCATCCTGGTCCCAATACTTCCAGACATGGGGCTCAAAATCATATTGCCAGTAAGAGCTAAAGAAAGTTACTTCTTTTCGGTAGTCTCCTTCCTCGAAGGTATCAAGCAAATCATCCGTGGGAAGCATCATTTCCACCCCGGCCGGAAACACCCCCTGAATGTATGGCAAGCCGCTGATAACGATTCTGCTATTCTCGCTGTTGACACTGGAAGTGAACTGTACTTCAAAAACGGACTCTTTCCCGTTTTCATTCGCCTCCTTAAAATTATCGGCATAATCGTCGTAAAGATCATAAATACCGGAACTCATCACCGAATCAGCATAGTTAGCCGCTTGCTGCCAGTTTTGGCGTGTAAGGTGAACTTTTGCCAGCATGGAAGTAGCGGCGCCCCAGGTGGCTCTTCCTTTGTTAGCCCCCGAATACGAATCGGGCAACTTTTCCGCTGCACTTTGCATATCATCCACGATTAAGGCATAAACATCGTCCGGAGATTTTCGTTCCCGGTAGAGCTCCTCCTCAGATAAATCGGAAGATACGGGCTCTGTAACGATAGGTACGCTGCCATACATTCGTACGAGGTTGAAATAAAACAACCCTCTAAGGTAATGTGCCTCGCCCACAATACGTTGCCGCAACGATGAATCCATCTCCGCTATCGAAGGCACTTTCTCCAAAACGATATTTGCTTGGCTGATGCCCTTGTAAGAGCTTTGCCAGACTTCCTCCAGGTAGTTATTTGTAGCCTCCAGGGTATAGCGGTCAAACTCCTGTGCATTGGGATCATTTAATTCAGGATTCACATTAAAATCATCCGAGGCAATATCAGCAATATACCACAAATGGCTGTTATACTGGCTCACCTGTCCCAACACATCATACACTGCATTCACAGCGTTCAGTGCCGACTCTTCGGTTTGATAGAAATTCTCGTAATATATTCTCTTTGGATCCACATCAAGTTTCTCCTTGCTACAGGAAGAAACCAAAATCATCAATATTGATAAATAAATTATTCTTTTCATAGCTTACTGATTTAAAAATTAAATTTCAATCCCAGGATATAAGTTCTCACACTTGGATAGGCTCCATAATCATATCCCACACGCCTATTGTCCTGGCCGAAATGCCCTACTTCGGGATCAAAACCGCTGTAATCGGTAATTGTCAAAAGATTTTTAGCTGTTACATACAAACTTGCCTTTTCAATCTTCAAGGGAGCCCTCCAGCTTTCAGGTATACTGAATGAGAGCGTTACCGATTTTAGACGGATATAGGAACCATCTTCCAGGTACCGATCGGACATGTGCAAGAAATCGGCATTCCTATTGGCCCGTGGATAAGTGTCGGATGGGTTCTCCGGTGTCCACCGATCTAACATATCGGTGGAGGCATTGGTAAGCCCATTGCCGGACTCCAGTTCGAACCTGTTGGCATTCAAAATATCATTGCCATGCACTCCCTGTAAAAACACATCCAGCGCAAAATTCCTGTACGAGAATGTATTCGTCAAACCCCACCTAAAGTCGGGCAAGGCATGTCCTACAATTTGACGATCCTTCTCATTGAGTTTCCCATCATCGTTCTGATCCACATATTTAAAATCGCCGGGTTCGGCATCATAAGCAGCGGCTTGCTCGGCTTCTTCCAATTGCCATATACCATCGGCTTCCCAGCCATAAAAACTGCCCATCTCTTCGCCTTCGCGAATGACAGCCCAGTTACCGATTTTAAGTTTGTACTGGTCATTATTCACATAGAGCTCATTTCCTTTCAAATCCAGAATCTGGTTCCGGTTCGTTGAAATATTAAAGTCGGTACTCCATTTAAAATCATTGACAAAATTATCGGAATGGATTTCCAGTTCAAAACCTTCATTTTCCATGGAACCAATATTATCCATCACGGAATTAAAACCTGTTATCCAGGGCAAATCAGCATAGTAAAGCAGATCTACGGTCTTTTTGTAATAATAATCGGTAGTAACCGTAAGGCGATTATTAAAAAAGCCCATATCGAAACCAATATCTAATTGCTGTGTGGTTTCCCATTTTAAATTATTGTTTCCCGGCTGATCGGGGGCAAACCCTGTTGCCGGCGTTTCGCCCATATAATACGTTGTGGAAGCAATGGTTCGGATGTATTGAAAGTTAGATATCCTTTCATTACCGGACAAGCCATAACTCATCCTGAATTTCAGATTGGAAAATACATCCAATTGTTCGATAAATTCTTCCTGCGACAACCGCCAGGCTAAGGCTGCTGATGGGAAAAAGCCAAAGCGATTGTTTTCTCCGAATTTCGAAGAGCCATCAACGCGACCGGTCAGTGTAAGCAGGTACTTATCTTTTAAATTATAGTTGGTTCGTGCAAAATACGAGATCAGGGAAGATTTATTAAAACCGGTCCTGATTTTCGGCATATCCTCCGCATTGGAAATACCATAATATCCCAAAATATCATTAGGGAACCCGGTAGCGATGTTGATATAGGCTCTATTGTCTGTTTCCTGGTAACTAAATCCAAGCAAAGCATTTAATTTATGCTGTTCATTGATTTGTTTATCATAGGTCAGGGTATTCTCAAAATTAAACATCTCATAATTATTGGTCGCATACCTGGCCTGTCCGTTATTCCAGGAACCTTCGTAGATAAACCGGGGCGTATACATATCCTGTACCTGTTGTGTAATATCAACGCCAAGGCTCGATTTAAGTGTTAAAGCATCCAATAGGGTATATTCGGCATAAGCATCTCCCATTAATTTTTTGATTTTGTTAACGGCATCCCTTTCCCGGGTAACTGCTACCGGATTGTTATACCATCCCTCAGCTACCGGATCAGTTATCGTGTAATTGCCATCTTCATCATACACATCCATCGTAGGGCTTATAACAAGAGAAGTATTGACCACGCCCGGGAAGAATCCTCCCTGTGTATCAGAGCCTACGACATTGGATTTTGTATGACTCATGGATAAGTGACTACCCACTTTCAATCGGTCGCTGACATCTTTTTCCAGGTTGGCGCGGAAGGAGTATCGTTGAAAATCCGAGCCGTAAATAATCCCTTCCCGGTCATAGTAACCGCCTGATAATGCATAGCGTGTTGTCTCATTTCCCCCGGAAATAGAAAGCTCATAATTTTGCATCGGGGCCTGTCGATATATTCGCCCTGGCCAATCTGTCCCTTCTCCGAGAGATTCAGGGTTGGGATATTCAGGTGTATAGTTTTCACTGGCGTTGGCTCCGGCTTCATCGTATAGTTTGGCATATTGCGTGGCGTTCATCACATCAATACTGCTGGCTTTTTGCTGAAAGCCGGTGTAAGCTTCAAAACTGATTTTATCTTCACCGGCTTTGCCGCTTTTGGTAGTAATCAAAACCACCCCGTTAGCTCCTCGCGCGCCATATATGGCTGTGGCCGAAGCATCTTTCAGGATCTCTATCGACTCGATATCGTTAGGATTCAGTCCGCTGATTCCACTTTGTACGGGAGCACTCAAAGAAGATAATCCGGCCGTATTTTGCGATACCGGCACGCCATCTATAACGTAAAGAGGCTCATTTCCAGCCAAAATGGAGTTACCACCCCGCACTCTTATCGAAGTTTCCCCTCCGGGCTGATGAGACAATTGCGTCAGACGAACACCGGCCGATTGCCCCTGGAGTTTCTGCTCCATGGTGTTTACCGGAATCTTTTCGAGTTTTTCCGTTTTTATCGAAGATACCGAACCGGTTAAGTCGCTCTTTTTTACTGAACCATAGCCCACGACAACGTATTCATCAAGGGCGATTTTTGTCTCCTCCATTCGTGCATTTATAGTAGTTTTATTGCCTATCTTCTTTTCCAGTGGCTTCATTCCCATAAATGTAAAACGGAGCGTGTCAACCTTATCAGAGACTTCAAGCGAATACTGTCCCTTTTCATCAGTAATAGTGCCATTGTTAGTTTCTTTGGCTAACACTGTTACTCCCGGAAGAGAGTTCCCTGTGGCTTTGTTGGTTACTTTCCCTGTTATGGTCTTTTGCGCAAAAGTATTGGCAACTAATGCAGAAAATATAATAACAAGAATTAGTTTTGGTCTTCGTTTCATAGTTTATAATTAATAGATATCCTCAAAATAATTTATTTGTCTGAACATTTAGACATTATAAAAACAAAAAATTATATTTCTCATAAGTCTTCATAATTATACATCATTGTTTGCTGCGTTCGCTTTCGATAGTGTAGATAAAGCTATCGGCCCGATAATACCCCAGGTTGTACTCAATAGGGCGGTTTCCGGGGTCGAACACAAAGCGTTTTCGCTTTAATACCGGCTCATCCGGTTCTATTCTTAATTTTTCCGCCAGAAAATCATCGGCACACAGGGCGCTGATTTCTTCCCGGGATAATTTGGCAAAAACCGAATAATCACGTTCCAAAATATCATATAAAGGCCGGGAAAAATCCTCATTGCCTGTAAGGCCAATTCTGGGATGGAAATAAGAGATAAAATAAACGAAAGGATATTCTTTTCTACCCCTCAACCGCTGTACCCGTAAAATCGGTTCATTTTTACGCAGCCGAAAAAAATCATAGAGTTCTTTATCGGGCGTAACCCAATCGGTAGTTAATTCATAATTTTTAATTTCAATTCCTTTGGCTTTCATTTCCTGTGAAAAGCTCAGCCAATTGGAAAGCCGGGTATTAACACTACGATTGACCACTTTTGTTCCAACCCCATTTTTTCTTACTAAAACTCCTTCATAAACCAGTTTATTAATCGCCTGACGAACTGTATTCCTGGAAATACCAAGTGTCTTAGCCATATCCACCTCATTGGGGAGAAATTTGCCGTTTTTATATTCCGGTAGCTCAATCATTCTTCTCAAAAGCTTTTCTACCTGCGCATGCAAGGGAAGGGAACTATTATGATCGATTTCTAATTTCATTTTATTCTTTTGGTTACTATTTCTTCATATTGGGAGAGCATTCATTTGATTGAGAATCCTTCATTCCGGTTTTAAAGCTTTTTCCGAATATGACTTAAATTTAGCATTTTTTTTGAAAAACTGTAACCACTCCCCGAATGGTTACAGTTTTAATAATCAACTAACCAATCTACTTAAGAATAATCCGCTCACTCCCTACAATTTCCTTCTCGTTATATATCTTCAGTATATAAACTCCTTTGTTCAATCCACTGAGGCTAATCGATGACTCACTATCTACATTATGTACTTTTTTAACCATTTTTCCTGACAAAGAGTAGACCTCCAGGTTAACTTGTTCGTATTGTTTGTCCACAGCATTCACAACAAACTCCCCTGAAGTAGGATTGGGATATACTTTAAAAGCATTGCGCTTATAAGAGGCTATACCCGAAGCGTCGATAATTTGAATTTCCTGTGGATCGGTCACATCATCGGCGGGATACCTGTCCCAATAATCGGGATCGCCTATCGCATACCTCAGGTAAAACGTCCCTACCTGTTCATCGGTCACAATTCTCGGTGAAAAGTATAAGCTGTCGAAGTATGACATATCCACTTCTTCGGTAGTGGATGCACCCCACCAGTAATAACCCTCATTCGACCCAATGGAGTCTTCAAGCATTTGCGAATGTTCTTCATCATGTACCAGGTAACCATCATTATTCAATGTGGTATCTGTTGAAACAATCTGAAAATAAATACTGTCTTCTACAGTCCAGCCTTCAGGAATCATAGCGCCAAACAAACCAATATCCTGCAGACCTTCTGTGGTCCAGTCGTTATCG
The DNA here is from genome assembly GCA_021738485.1 of Bacteroidales bacterium. GTDB lineage: Bacteria > Bacteroidota > Bacteroidia > Bacteroidales > JAIPAH01 > JAIPAH01. Next base: position 43,748 of record JAIPBX010000010.1, read on the forward strand.
CCATCATCTTCGTGTGCTACCAGGTCTACATCAAAATAACTGTTGTTGTGCGCTTCCTCGGGTTGCCCTACATGGGTGAATTCATAACATCCGGCTAAAAAAATTAATGTAATTAAAATGACTGAAAAGGCATTTCGAGCGTTTAAGAAAATTCTTTTCAGCTTTTTCATCGTAGTAGTTCGTTCCATAAATCTAAAATTTTTTGTTAGTATGTTTAAACATTTGAACTTTTCAAAAATAGATCGAAATCAAGCTAAAGTCAATAATAAAATGCTTGCAATGATTATTTAAAAAGATAAATCATTGAAGATAAATTTTTTACTGCAACAATTTAGATGGTATACAAATAAAACTGATGATTTTCCGTAACAGGACCCCGGGAAGTTAGTTAATGACTGAAAATCAGGAAAAAAGAAAAAATAGCAGAATAGCGGAGAAACCCTGGTCCCCTTATTAATAAAAACTTAAAGCATGCTACTTCGCTCTTTATTTCCAGACTATTAGGCAATTATATTCCTGAGGCAAAGCCGGGCCGGGTCAAAAATTTATACAGGTATCTATTCGCATAACAGATTAAATCTTTATTTTTGAAGTCAATAAATTAAAAAATGTTAATTTTCTATAACCAACTTACAATTAAATAATTGACCTATGAGAAAATTTAGTATGGCGGCAATACTGCTTATGGTTTTTACACTGGCAGGCCTAAGCACGGTTGCGCAAACCATCAGCGGGAAGATCATTGATGCTGAAACCGACGAACCTTTGATCGGTGCTACTATCAGGATAGAGGGCACTTCCCAGGGTACGGCGACGGATTTGGACGGAGGATTTTCTTTTGAAGCTCCTACCGGCGAACACACACTAATCGTTTCTTTTGTGGGGTATATCAAAAAAGAAATCCCAGTCGAAGTACAACAAGGAAGTAACAATTTGGGGATTATCAAAATGCAATCCGACGCTATTGGATTGCAAGAGATTAAAGTGGTCGCAAACTATGCTAAAGACCGGCAAACGCCGGTATCCATATCCACTATAGAACCTCAAGACATTGAGGCGAAAATAAGTTCCAAGCAATTTCCTGAATTGCTAAACTCCACACCAAGTGTTTACGCTACAAAAGGAAGCGGTGGATACGGAGATGGCCGCATTAATATAAGAGGTTTTGATTCTGATAATATCGGGGTATTAATTAACGGTGTACCTGTAAATGATATGGAAAATGGCCAGGTATATTGGTCAAACTGGGCCGGACTTTCCGATGTTACGCGTACAATGCAGGTCCAAAGGGGATTAGGTGCTTCCAACCTGGCTATCTCTTCAGTAGGAGGTACAATTAATATTATCACAAAATCCACGGACGCCAAGAAAGGCGGTTCAGTCTATGTAGCTACCGGGAATGACGGTTATGCAAAACGTAGTTTTACGGTATCTACAGGGCTGATGGATAATAACTGGGCTGTCACCCTTAGTGGTGCAAAAACTACCGGGGAAGGATATGTAACCGCCACCAATTTCGAAGCGTATTCGTACTTTTTAAATGTTTCGAAAAAAATCAGCGACAGGCATATGCTATCATTGACGGCGTTTGGCGCACCGCAATGGCACAATCAGCGTGGCTCCTATCACATGGTTGATGATTATTACAATGAAAAGGGTGAATTTATAAAATATGAAAACGACTTTCGTGATAGCAAACAAGGCCCTAGATTAAATACGCATTACGGAATCCGAAACGGTGAGATATATAACTCCGGGTATGCTTACAATGAATACCATAAGCCCCAAATCTCCCTTAACCACAACTGGCAGATAGATAATGACACCAGGTTATCGACCGCGTTATATGCTTCCTTCAGTAACGGAGGAGGGCGCCGTGTGAGTGGTCGCGATAACAAAAGCCGCTGGCTCGAATTCGATTTCCCTACCGGGGAACCATATGAAGAAACCAAATTAACTGCAGAGGGATTGCTTGATTACAACGCAGTCATTGAAGAAAATAAAGATTCGGAGAACGGGTCAGAGGTAGTCATGTCCATGGCCAATAATTACCACGATTGGTACGGAATTCTATCATCGTTTAACACAGAGATCAATGACTTCAAAATCACGGCCGGAATAGATGGAAGGTACTACAAAGGGTATCACTTCACAGAGATTACAGATTTGCTTGGTGGAGGCTACTTCAAAGACAATTCAAAGGTAAGTCGTGCCGCGGAACAACCTTTGTACGAAGGAGATAAAATCAATTACTATAACACAGGAGAAGTGTTATGGGAAGGATTATTCGCACAGGCAGAATACCTCCAGGGAGCCTGGTCGGCTTTTGTCACAGCATCCATATCAAACACTTCATACCGAAGAGTGGATTATTTCAATTATTTTAGTGACGATGTCATGCAAGAAGCTTATGATGTATATAGCTTAACAGAGGATGACACCACCTATTCAGAGGAATATAACACATGGCAATCATTGGAGCAAGAAAAACTGGATGAGCTGGATCAATCCGAACTCACCAATGATCAAATGAAGGAGTTGTACCAAAACAATGAAGCGAAGTTCAGCGAAATGGACCATACCTACCAAACCACCGATTGGCAGAACTTTTTTGCATATAGTCTTAAAGGAGGAGTCAACTATAATTTTACCGAACGGATCAATGCATTTGTTAACGGAGGTTATTTTACACGGGCTCCTTTTTTCAGGTACGTTTTCCTAAACTACCAAAACGACATCAACGAAGGAGTGAAGCATGAAAAAGCAACTTCGGCTGAAATAGGGGGGTCTTACAAGTCTAAGTCGGTCAAAATCGATATAACCTTATACCATACACAATGGATAGACAAAGCCGTTACGCGTACTGTGGGTAATAACCTAACAGCGAACCTCACGGGACTAAATGCTGCACATAGCGGTATTGAGTTCGAAGGGCGTTTCAAGCCTACTAAGAATCTTGATATCAATGCAATGGCTTCATTCGGTGACTGGAAATGGGCAGACAACTTGCAGGCTGCTATCTTTGATGATGAACAAAATCTTGTGGATTCGGCTTTTGTATACGCCAAGGATATTAGAGTAGGCAACACGGCACAAACACGCTATTCGCTAAGTGCCTCTTATGACCCATTTGATAATTTCTCTGTCGGGGCTACTTACAACCATTACGCGGATTTATATGCCGATTTTGATGTGGAAAACCGAACTTCTAAAGCATCAGAAGGAGTTAATCCCTGGAAGATGCCTGATTATGGAGTGTTAGATATCCGGCTTAGATACAATTTTACCCTGGGAGATTTTGATGCCACCCTTGTAGGTAATGTGGACAACCTCCTGGATACCAAATACATTTCAGATGCAATGAACGGGGTTAATAACGATATCAACACTTCCCCCGTTTATTATGGCTATGGCCGCACCTGGAGAGCATCATTAAAACTTAACTTTTAACTGAAAAAAACATTGATTTATGAAAGTCTTAAAATATTTGTTCCTAATAACAATTTTTATCGGCGTGGCTACATCATGTAATTATTATGATGATGCTTATGATGATTTGGATGATGCCGATAATGTGCATGTCAACCAAGAGCCGCTGCAAATCACGCTATCGGAAGATGACTACGAAGCAATTTCTAATCTCGGCCAGAAAAATGCCACAAATCTTACGGATTCGGCAAGAGCTGCTAAATTAATGGAAATGGGCTTTTTTACGGACAGTGTATCTGCCGCTGATCTTGTTCCTTTCATGCTTAAAGACCGGTTTCCGGAATATGGTCCAACATCAAGCGCAAAGGTAACCTTCAAGTATAATGGAGAAATGCCCGAAAACCTGAGTAAATACACCGAGGCAGCACAATACTCTGTGAGGGATAGCGATTATGATAGTCTTACTTTTGAACTAGGGGTAACGAACTACTTTTTCCCCGATCAACCAGCGAAGTGGTATATTCCTGATATTCTGGACTACAAAACAGATCTGCCCCGAGAAGGTCAATTAGCCATCGTAAGCTATGAGAAATCGGATGTCAACCCGAATATCGACACTACTACCATCCAGGATCAAGCAATTTTTGAAGAGGATTTTGATGAGGAGAGTGACGGCCTCGGCCAGTTCACCGATTTCAATGCTGAAGGTGATACATCCTGGCATTGGGGTAGCTATAGTGGCACTACCTATGCGAAAATTACAGGTTATGCCGGAGAACCCATGCCTAACGAAAACTGGCTTATTTCGCCGGAAATTGATTTGTCAGGTCACGAGGATATTACCCTGGAGTTCAGGCATGCCATTAATTATCTGAATGATCAGTATGATCAGGTATCCGTGCATATTACAACCGATCTGAATACTTCAGATACAGCAGCTACGCAATGGACAGAATTGGAAGTTCCGAATATGACCTCAGGTGATTCCTGGGATTTTGTCAACTCCGGTGAAATCGATTTATCGGATTATGCCGGTGAAAAGGTTAATATAGCTTTCAAATATGTTTCTTCTTCAGATAATGCCGCCACATGGGAGGTTGATAACGTCACCGTTTCAGTTCCTGGAAGTATATCAGTTACAGGTGATGAGCCCTACGATGTTACCACCATTTATAAATATGATGGGGATAACTGGATTATTGACCAGGATTCTTACTATTTAAATGAGAAGGATTATGATGCTATGGGTCTCCCAGGAGAATATGACAACTTTGAAGGAGAGCAGCCAAAAAATTATCTGCCTGAATTTATGGATTATAAGTACCCTGTTGGCGATGAAAGTATTAGTAAAACGTTAGTTTACGAATACTTTACAGGAAGCGACGTGATTATGCTGGCATCCACATACACGATGAAAAACGGATCGTGGACTGGTTCTTACAACTACATACAAGAAAAAACACAACAGTTTGTCGTAACCAATAGCCGCGGAAATTGGCTCTTTAATCCAAATGTAACCTTCAGAATGGTCAGCAAGGATTACCAAATCATAGTTGATGCAGTAGCAGAAGAATACGGCGATCAGTTTATCGATGATTACGGTACAGGTGAATACTACACGGGGGCAAATTCATATTATGAAAATTTCGACCTTAGAATAGACCAACGTGTTGAATATGACCCTGAAAACTTCGAAGGCCTCAGTACGGAAGAAGCCAAAGACAAAATCATACAACGGCTAACTATTGCTATGCAATTGCTTTTGGAAAACAAATATCCTGATGCTGTTCCCGAACAGAATGGTATTCCGGTACATTATTACGTCACCTTTGAATCCTATAATAATGACTTCAGCCGAAGCACCTGGAAAGCTGATATGCTGTGTACTTCAGCCGGTGATCCGCCACAGTTCGAACTGGTGGATAACACCTTTATCCGCGATGGAGAAGAACTGGTCGTGCCATCAGGCAATTAACCGTTTACCATCTCCAAAGACTTCAAAAAGGGCCGGAACCAATCCGGCCCTTTTTTGTTATCTTTATAAAAAAAGGAGATGTTGAATAGCAAACACATTATTAAGAGCTGGACTTTTTTTATGGTGATCGGCGGCTTACTTCTGTCGTGTTCAGCTCCCCGCAATCAAGATGCCAGTCCTGACTATTTTGCCTATAAGAAAACTATCCGCAAGGAATTTTCCGCGATAAACAAAAACATCTTCCAGGTATATTCGGCTACCGATTACAAAACCTTCACCTTCCCCTCCGATTCGCAGATACGAAAAAAGGAGCTGGGAGTCCTTGATAAGTCAAAATATTCCACCCACACAAATACCCAATCTACAAGGGGCACAGCCATACTCATACACGGTGACGATAAACAACACCTATTTCTCACCTCCTATCATGTTTTCAATTACCCGGATACAGTCATTGATTATTACTACCGTGATGATGGAATCCGAACGCCCTTTATCGCCCAACTCTCCATCAAAACCAGGCAAAGACAGATCATAAAAAAACACGGAGAATCGATGGCTGTTGAGAATGTAGCCCATAATAAAAAAAACGATATCGCTTTCCTTACCGGAAAGCCAGAAACGAGCGTTGCAAACCGGATACAAAAGACACATGTTAATATAGCGTCGGAAAAAGACCTACGCACCGGTACCGAAGTATTCGTCACCGGCTTCCCTTCCGGTTACTTCATGGTTACACGGGGCTTAATAAGCCAGCTATTGACGAACAAAATGGATAAAGTTTTGATTGATGCGCCTTTTAACAAAGGCTACAGTGGATCTCCATTTTTTGTCCTTTCACCCGGTTGCGAATGTTTCAGCCTTGCAGGTATCATCACTTCAGCAGCAGTAGAGAAAAAAAATATTCTCGTGCCTGAGTTTCAGCGATACGAAAAATCCTACGACCCCAAAAGCATTTATACCGATCCCTCCTATGTCAACGAGGATAAACGAATAAAATACGGGGTTACTTTCGGCACGGGCATTAAAACCATCAAAAAATTCTACACCAATCATAGCGAAGAGTTCAAAGAAAACGGTATCTCCCTGGACTATCTCTTTGACGTGAAAGAGCCGTAGGAGGTTTTGCCCGAAAAAAAAATACACGGCTAATAAGGGCGATACTAACGAATTGCATTTATAATTTGAATAGTAAACTGCTGAATTTCAATAAGCTTTTATCAAAAACTTGAGACTTTGTGTATCTTTGTGTCTTAGTGCCTTTGTGGCGGTAATTCCAGAAGGCCAGTAAGACACGACGCCATAAAGATTCACTAAGAAATGCGAAACTTTAGTTATCATTATTGGGATTTTTAATACTAATAATAAAGCCCTTAGGCAGAGCTCCTATTTTTAAATTGATGATATCCTGACCTTATAAACCTTTTATTAATTTTGAAACCAATCAATTAAAGAATTTCAATGGCAATGAAGGTGGCTATACATACACGGGGATGCCCGATGAACTTCGCCGAAACCTCCACTCTGGCCGGAGAGTTTCAGGAACAGGGCTACGAACAGGTGAACTTCAATGAAAAGGCGGACGTTTACGTGATTAACACCTGTACGGTAGCCGGCAATGCAGATAAACACAGGAAAAGGGAAGGCCGGAAATCCACACTTCCAACCCGAATGAGCTGGTAGAATACCATCCCTCCTATTCCCTGGGGGATCGTACCCGCTCGTTTCTCAAGGTGCAGGACGGTTGCGACTACGCATGTAGTTATTGCACCATCCCTATGGCGCGCGGAAAAAGCCTGAATCAAAGTATAGAAAACCTGGTGGAGGAAGCCCGCACCATTGCAAAATCCGGGGTGAAAGAAATCATTCTCTCAGGTGTAAATATCGGGGATTTTGGAAAATGAAACGGAGCAACATTTCCGGATTTAATCAAACAACACATTCCCGGTGCTTTTGTCGGAGTAGATGTGATTACAGGCTTCCCGGGGGAAGATGAAGAAAAGTTCATGGATACCTATGAATCTCTTCAAAACCTGGATGCCAGCTTCTACCATGCTTTCCCTTTTTCCAGAAGACTTCATACCACCGCCGCCCGAATGGATGGCCAGGTGCCGGTTCAGGAAATAAAACAAAGAAGCCGGCAATTACGAATGCTGGCCGAAAAGAAAAGCATGATGTTCTATAGGCAACACCTGGGCGAAGTAAGAAAAGTGCTCTTTGAAAATCACAATCAAAATGGAAAAATATTCGAGTATAACGATAACTATATAAAAATAGAAAAGGATTACCGTCCCGACCCGGTCGGGAAAAATAAAAAAGGTGGCTCTACGCCGAATCAACCATCAAGGCCATGTAGAGAGAGAAATCCCGGGATGATTTTCCAAAAAAAACCAGAGCAGCAGTATAAAATTGAAAGTGAGCTTCGTAATGCCAAGATTCTGTCAGGTAAAATGGGGGAGTTAACCGCTTCTAAATTTGTGCCACCCTACCGAATTAAGTTTTACCAGGCGTACCAGGGCATCTTATTCCACTATATGGTCGGCATATCCACCCTTACTTTTTTCAATAACAAAACTCCGGAATAATTCGTTAAATTTGTACTACGTTAAAATTTATAAGTCATGGATACAAATAAATTAAAAGAAGACCTTCACAATTATATTGATCGTGCAGATGAGACTTT
>JAIPBX010000078.1 GCA_021738485.1 Bacteroidales bacterium
ACATTAAAGCGATTTTTAATAAGCATGGAGGAAGCCTTGGGAAGAATGGCTCCCTGAAGTTTTTATTCGATACCAAAGGAATCTTCAACATCAAAAAAGAAAAAATAGAGGATATTGAAGCATTTGAGCTGGAAATTATTGATGCCGGGGCAGAAGATGTAGACGTGGAAGATGATATTATTACTGTCACAACAGCTATGGAAGATTACGGCCCTATGCAGAAGAAGCTGGAAGAAATGGGTATTGAACCCGAGAATTCGGGATTAGAGCGTATACCCAAAACCACAAAAAAACTTGATACCCAGGATGCTCTTAAGGTGATGAAAATCATCGACTTGTTTGAAGATGATGAAGATGTCCAGAAGGTTTATCACAACCTGGAAATCGACGATGAATTGATAGAGGCATACAATAAAAATTAGACGCGAAAAATTTACAAGAGGACGAAACTTAAAAATAAGACCTGTTTTCTACCAAAGAGGCAAATTTATTGCCTCTTTTTTTGACTTTTCCCGGCCATTCCCGAATAATCCGTTATATGGATATTTAAACTATTTGATAATCAAAATTTTCTTTATTATCGCCTGAAATATATAAACATATAGATGTTTTCATTGTTATTGCCCCGAACATAAAAAAGGAAATCATGAAAAATATTTTAATTTTACTCACATTACTAATCATTCAAATTGGAGCTACAGGACAGCAGGAAAATGCTGTCAACCAAATGCTTAGCCCTTACAGTCAATTTAAACCTGATGATCGGATTATTAACTCCCAGGGGAGCAAAAAGAATGCCCTGTCGGCGGAAGGTGTTATGGAGAATCCATATGATAAAAGGGATTCAACGCTGACTTATACTTTCAGCACTGTGCTGGATTCGATGCCATCAAAGCGCTATAAATATCAACATTCGGGAAATGAAACCACCGAAATTTATTATCAATATGATGAAAACGAAAATGAATGGCTCCCCACAACCAAACGTACTTACGTTTTCAACGAAAATGATAAAACGGTGGAAGAGACTGAAATGCAATGGAAAGAAAGTATTGAAGATTGGAATCCAGTTAGCAAACAAGTTGACGAATTCAATGATGCCGGTATAAAAACCCTCCACGAACAACATTTATGGGACGATGCAGAAGCCGAATGGTACGTTTCTGAAAAATTTGAGCAATCGTTTAATGCATCCAATCGGAAGACAGACAGTATATATTATGAATACTCTGAAGCAGAAGGCCTGCAACCAAAAACTAAAGGGAAATGGTATTACAATGATGACAACAAACTTGATTCAACAATAAAATATACGCACGACGGCTCGCAGTATGTAAATGATTCAAAAGAGATTTATTTTTATAATGAGGATGGCTACAAAGAAGAAAAGCGACACTGGGATTGGATTGAATCATTATCCACCTGGCAGCTTTCTTACAAATGGGAGTTTTCCTACAACGATCAAAACAAACTGACTAACAAAGAAAAATCGAGCTGGAACTTCACCACAGGTTGGAGCCCGTTAAAAAAACAGAGCATCGGCTACAATGGCGAAGGATATAAAAATGTCACCATTTCCTATCAATGGGATAGCAACAATGGTGAATATGTACCGCAGAATAAAACAGAATTCACTTACCCAACGAATTTAGATACCAGCGCCGTTGCAAGCATTATTGGGTATACGTATGACAGCAGCGCCGAAACTTTTGTTTATAGCTACAAAAACGAAGTAGAATACACAGATTTTGGAGCATGGAGCCTTTTTTTGCAGATGTTTTGGGACGAGAACAACTCGGAATGGGTACCCGATGTGAAACTGCAATTCAGCTATAACAATAGTCATCAACTCACGATTAGCGAGCGTCATGAAAAAGATCCCAATAGCAATGACTGGAAGCTTTTAAGAAAGTCATTTTACTATTATTCTGATCCGAGTGCAATACCCGCTCATGAAAGTAATGTAGCATTTAGCGCTTTTCCTGTGCCGGCAAAAAACAGTGTGACGTTCAATCTTGATGCGTCAGAAACAGATGAAATGACGCTAAGCGTTTATAATACGAGCGGGCAGCTTGTTCATCGCGAAGAAGTTAGTAACTCAAGACAGGGCAACTCCCTTCATTGGGATGTTTCCACAAATCCGCCGGGAATCTACACAGCGGTTCTCAGAACCTCTGAAGTGGCAATAACCCGCAAGATCATTGTGAAATAAACAGTACAACTAAAAAGGGGCCGTCCAGGAACCGTGAGAAAGGATATTCAGCAACTTTTACCCTTACATTCCCTAAAGGGAAGTTGCTGAATATCATTAAGTTTTAATATTAATTTTTGTGTATCGAATTACTTCAGCAATGAAATTCTTACTTCCTGGACAGCCTCTCTCCACTTTCTTCCTATAAATTCTCAATAAGCACTCAGCCTGCCTGAATCTTTCACTAAATCATAAACCATTTGATTAAACTCATCGTGCTGCATCATCTCTTCCAGCGACAAGTGCAGGCGGTAACGCCAATAGTGATTCGGGTTGGAAGGTACGTTGATACGTTCTTCACGGGCATCTTTCCGGCGAATGTTTCCGTCGGCCCCTGTCAGATCCTGCAGGGGGATCACCACCCACATACTGGGAGAATAAAAGTGCTGCTCGAGGATTTGTTTTACAATCCATGGCTCGCAGAAAAACGGAGAGTTCCCATCGTTTCCGAGAATATGGTTAAAAAACACCTGCGAGCGTTCCGGGTCCTCTTCCCACCAACCCCTTATGGTTGGCATATCGTGAGTGGAAGTGCTGGCTACCGATAGCCAGGGATAATCGTTGGGATGATTGAATTCTTTCCTGGTATCCTTGGGCATGCGTTGTATTTCCAGGCTTAAAATCCCCAGGTTATCCATAACCTCGGGCACCACGGCCGGCACCATTCCCAAATCCTCACCGCATATCAACATATTGGTAGCCTTTTTAAGCGCCGGGAGCTTAATGTTGGCTTGCTGTTTCCAGAGTTCTTCATTGCGACTATAGAAATAGTCCATGTATAGCTCGTTGATGTGATGTTTCAGCTCGTTATCGAGCTCCTGGAAAGAGCGCGTATAATGCAGGGTAGAGCGCGGGAAATAGCTCTTCTCAGTACCATAAGGATTTTCCATAAAAACAACTTCCGCCGCAAGACTCATCAATCCTTCTTTTAATCGCTCTTTTGTCATTCTATCATGCACCGAATCGGAAGGCTCGGGGCTGAAAACACCGGCGATCTTACGCTGGGTATTCACCTCGGGTTTCAGTTGAAAATGTCCGGGGGCATATTCATCCAGGTAATGTTGCTTAGCCACATCGGTAAGATCACCAAAACGTTCATAAAGAAAATGTTCGCGGATGTAAGGTCGGCAGAGTCTTTCCTCATCCATCATTATTCCCCGCTGCTGAAGTTCTTCGCTGTTGTAAGCCAGCGATGGGTTGAAATAGCCCATCACCCCTTCCGTCGATTCTATCGGGATTTCCCAGATACGGAAAAATCCCAGGATATGGTCTATACGAAAAGCATCAAAATATTCCGCCATTTTCTGAAGCCGGTTACGCCACCACTTGTAATTATCTCTGGCCATTTCCTGCCAGTTATAAGTAGGGAAGCCCCAGTTTTGTCCCTTTTCAGAGAAATCATCAGGAGGAGCACCTGCTTGTTTATCCATATTGTACAATTGGGGTTTCACCCAGGCATCTACGCTGTTGCGGTATATCCCTATCGGAATATCCCCTTTGAGAATAACACCATTTTGCCGGGCATATTCCGCTGCCTCAAAAAGCTGCTTGTGAAGATGATACTGAATAAAGTAATGTATGGCAATATCATCATAATGCTCGCTATTCTCTGAAGTAATTTCCTCTACAATAGATTCGGAATAATTTCTATAAGGCCCCCATTTTTCAAAATTGGGCGTATTAAAAAGATCACGCAGGTAACTGAAAGCCGCATAGGGTTTTAGCCAGTATTTATTCCTTTCAAAAAAGTCATTAAAATCTTTATCATGCAAAAAATGTTCTTTTTGCTCATCATAAAGCATTTTAAAATACCTCGACTTTAATTGCATCACCCCTTCATAATCCAGCTTGCTGTTTTTATTGAGGCTGAGGCCTCTTTCCTTCACGATATTATTGGCCGTCTCTGATTTTAAGCGACCCATTTTTTCGATATTAGCATATATGGGATGCAGGGCATATACCGAAATAGCAGCATAAGGATAGGAATCCGTCCAGGTATGTGTAGCTACTGTGTCATTAACCGGCAAAATTTGTATCATTTTCATACCCACCTTCCGGGACCAATCGACAAGCATTTTGATATCGGTAAACTCTCCCACGCCATAGCCTTCGTTTCGCCGGAGGGAGAAAACAGGGATCGTAATGCCTGCTCCTTTCCAAGGTTCCATAGGAAAAAGGAAACGCTCATCACCGCGGATGATGAGGGTGTCGTTACTATGTTCCTTTAAAGATGGGAAATACCGGTCTTCCCCGGCTTCAAAAAACAAAAATGTATCGTTATATTCATCGTAAATAAAGTATTTATAATACAGGGGAAAATCGGCCTTTGACACCCTGACTTCGGCACGCCACTGAGGATGCCCTTCATTGGTCATTAAAACACCTTTTTCTGTATCCCATCCTCCGAGGGCCTCAGCATTTCCTGTTAATCCTACGCGCTGACCACGTTCTATGCGTGCTACGTGTATCTGAAACCGTATGAGAAACTCATCATCCCGTTCTAAAGGCAAAGCCGTGAATGTATCTTTCCAGATTTTTTCGGGCTTAAGCAGTGCATTCGTGAAAGCGGAAGAGAACAATGTATTTTCCTGGTCGCTTGTAGCTCTCCATGAATCGTATATAACGGCCTTTTTACAATTCCTGTTTGCCAGCTTCAGCCAGCGGTCGTCACATTCATAAATTCTTATGCTTTGGTTTTCATCTTCCACAAAATACCTATACTGTAACAGCAAAATGTCTTTTCGGGGAATATCGACAGAGAGCTCCCAAATCCCATTTTCGGGAGATACGGGTCGCATATCGGCAGCCTCTTCTTCCCTCAAATTACCTAACTTATCAATATTGGCTGTTACCCGCAGGCGTTGTCCCCACACGGTGAAATACTTTATTCTGAATGTTATATGCATAAAGCTTTTAGCTGTTTTTGTAAATACTTATTTTACGAAAATAAGATATGACTTTTTACCGGGACTACCATAACTTTATGATACTATCTGAATAAATAATCATTCTTTAAACAACCATTTCAAAGCGGCTGCACGGGTAGAAAAAAGCTCTCTTAACTCCTACCCCACCTGCAAAAAATGTTTTCCTTCGATGTAGTGACGGGCTTTGAGATATTCCGTGATCTCTCTTTTGGGCGAAGGTAGCCTGACATACATCAGGATGTAGACCTGGCCGGACGGGGGAATTTCGCTGTAATGCCACATGGGCCTATCGAGGTCTCTATGATTCCTGATATCGATGTAAGACTTAAACTACACGTTGTGCTGCTTTAACAGGATGTGTCGCTCAACGGTGATGCCATTCACCCAATTCACATAGTTATTGAACCCTTCCGACTTTTGGATATGGGAAACGTATTCCACCGCCCCCACAGCAGCATATTCAGGGTGCTCTGCAAGGTAGTTGCTTTGTATTTGCAACCGTTCGGGAAAAGCTTCATCATCGGCATCCATGCGAGCCAGGTGCTTACCTGTTGCCATGTCTTCTCCCCTGTTGATAACATTGTGTGTGCTGCTACATGTAATCCGCTACCTGAAATCCCTCATGTTTCACTTTATAAGTCAAAAAAAACCGGAAATTCTTTCTTAAGAAAAAATTCCCGGTTCATAAAAAAGAGCATTACAGCTTGGTCTCTTCTCCTGTTACAATACCATATGTATCTGAGGCAATGACTAACTCCTCATTTGTAGGCACAACAATCACTTTCACATTGGAGTCCTCGGCTGAAATCACTTTCTCTTTACCGCGCAAGCCGTCGTTCTTTTGATGATCCACTTTAATTCCGAAGTAATCCATATCTTTCAGCACATCACGCCGTGTGGTATCGGCATTTTCCCCTACACCACCTGTAAATACAATAGCATCGGCGCCGTTCATGGAAGCGATATACGAACCGATATATTTTTTTACCCTGTAATTGTACATTTGAAGGGCTAACTCAGCACGGCGGTTTCCTTCCTCGGCGGCTTCTTCGATTTCCCTCATATCCGATGAAACACCTGAAACGCCGAGCATACCGGCATGTTTATTCAAAAGCTTATTCGACACACTGATGCTAAGCTCTTCTTTATCGGCGATAGCCAACAAAGCCCCCACATCAAGGTCACCCGAGCGGGTACCCATAATAAGGCCTTCCAGGGGGGTTAATCCCATGGAAGTATCCACTGATTTCCCGTTCTGAATAGCCGTAATGGAAGCTCCATTACCAAGGTGACATGTAATCAGTTTCGAATTGTTAATATCCATATCTAAAAGCTCAGCCGCGCGCTGGGAAACATAGCGGTGACTGGTACCATGAAAACCGTAGCGACGGATGCCATATTTTTCATAAAGCGAATAAGGAATGCCATAGAGATAAACATGTGGCTCCATAGTTTGATGGAACGCCGTATCAAAAACACCGGCCATAGGGACTCCGGGGAGCAGATTCTGGCAAGCATAAATGCCTTCGAGGTTTGGCGGGTTGTGCAGTGGTGCCAGCTCAATTGTTTCCTCCAGAGCCTTGATAACGTCGGCGGTAATTTTCACACTTCCATTAAATTTTTCTCCGGCATGAACCACGCGATGGCCCACGGCATCGATCTCCTTCAAATCCGTGACACTTCCATATTTCTTATCGGAGAGAATCCCCAACAGGTATTCGATACCTTGCTGATGGTCCAGTATTTCTCCTTCGAGATTTAATTTCGTACCATCCTTTCGGGTATGTTTAATGCCTGCGCCCTTAAGGCCGATTTTTTCGACGATACCTTTGGCGAGAACATCCTGGGCAGGCATCTCAAATAATTGA
Organism: Bacteroidales bacterium; assembly: GCA_021738485.1. Taxonomy (GTDB): domain Bacteria; phylum Bacteroidota; class Bacteroidia; order Bacteroidales; family JAIPAH01; genus JAIPAH01. The sequence continues at coordinate 7,047 of JAIPBX010000078.1, forward strand.
TATTTTATAGATGAACTTCCGCAATTAAGAACGATTATTTTCATTTGGTCTGTATTTTTTTTCGAGATATCGGTTATTTATTCTGAAATCTGGGCACAAGTAACAGCCTGCTCTATGGGTTGACTGCCTTTGTATTTATAGAACCCGATTTCGGTTTTACGCCCCAGGTGATTGGCTCTAACCAGCCGTTTAATAACCGGAGAGGCTTTGTATTTTTGTTCTCCGAATTCCTGGTACAGGTTATCCATCCAGCGCTGCAACTTATCCAGCCCGATTTTGTCTGCCAGCTCGAACGGTCCGTATTGATTACCAAAGGTGGTGGTCATGGTGTGGTCTATATCTTTGACCGAGGCCACGCCTTCCATAAGAATATTACAGGCTTCATTAATCATGGGCACTGTCATTCGTGTCGTAATATTTCCCGGCGATTCATGAACTTGAATAAGCTCTTTGTTGATCATTCGCACGAATTTTGAGGCCGTATCGTAAGCTTCCTCAGTAGTTTTGACGTGCCTGACCACTTCAACAATTCGCACGCTTTCAACCGGCGACATGAAATGCATCCCCAGCGTACGTCCGGGATACTGAAGTACGGAAGCCAAATCGGAAATCATCAGAGTGGAGGTATTGGAAACGATAACGCTGTCTTTAGGGACGATAGCCTCCACATTTTTGAATACATCCTGACGCTGATAAATGCTTGTTCCTTTTTTATTGGTATTGATGGCTTCGATAATAAGGTCGCAATCTTTGAGGATTTTATAATCTGCCGCACCTTCTAGACGGGAGAGGGTGGCTTTCTTCTCACTCTCTGTCAGGCCCCAGTGAGCAATTTTAGCATCCAGGGCTTTTTCAATATCCCGGATACTTTGCTTAACCACCTCTTTATCCACATCTACAAATTTGACATCAAAGCCCTGCTGACTCACATATTTAACAATCTCCTGCCCCATTGCTCCACAACCTATAACGCCGATAGTGGAAAGTGCGCCTTTAGATTTCATTTTAGCTTCGAGGGCAAAGTCTTCTAATTTTGGTTGTTCTGCCATTTTCACTCTATTTTATTTACGTATTTTTCATTCCTTCAGCCTGATTCGCAGTAATTGCCACCAGATTCACAATATCACTCACGGAGCATCCCCTGGACAGATCATTAATGGGGGCTGCCATACCTTGCAACACTGGCCCTACTGCCTCAACACCGGCTAATCGCTCTACCAATTTATAGGAGATATTACCTGTTTCCAGAGAGGGAAATACCAATACATTGGCCTTTCCTGCCACCTGGCTTTGAGGAGCTTTCTTAGCGGCGATATTTTCAACAATAGCGGCATCGGACTGTAGCTCGCCGTCGAAGGCCATATCCGGAGCTTTTTCCTGTGCCAGGCGGGTGGCTTCTGCTACCTTATCCACCAACTCGTGCTGGGCACTGCCTTTGGTAGAAAAACTCAACAGTGCCACCTTCGGATCCAGCCCGCCGATATCTTTGGCGGTTTTGGCAGTAGATACAGCAATTTCGGCCAGTTGCTGAGCATCCGGATCGGGGTGGACCGCACAATCGGCAAAGACAAGAATATTGTCCGGAGCATATTCACAATCCTTAAAAATCATGAAGAAAGCCCCGGAAACGATGCTAATACCGGGCAAAGTCTTGACGATTTGAAAAGCCGGTCGCAATACATCACCGGTGGCATTGTCGGCACCGGCTACTTCACCGTCGGCCTGACCATCCTTAATCAACAAGGTAGCCAGATAGAGCGGATCGGTGACCAGCTTAAGGGCTTCTTTTTTGGTAAGGCCCTTCTTCTTACGGATTTCCACCAACATATCCGCATAATAGTCTTGCTGGGGATTGTTCTCAGGATCAATAACGGTGGCCTGATTGACATGTTCTAATTTCCATTTAGCCGCGTTTTGTTCAATGGTCTGCTTGTTACCTAACAAGATGATACTCGCAAGTCTTTCTTTCAGGAGTTCATCGGCAGCCTTCAGCGTTCGTTCCTCCGTTCCTTCGGGCAGCACAATAGTTTTATTAAGCTGCCTGGCGCTGTTTTTAATATTTGTTAATAAATCCATCTTTTACAATTAATTTTGATTGAATATAAATAATGCTGACAATCAATATTTTCACGCGAAAATATAATTTATTCTGCATTGTTCCTAAACCCATAAGGTTAATTTTACTGAAAACAGTAACCAAATCATATAAGAGGGTGCCAAATTTTCGGTTAATTTTGCATCACAAACAACGATCGGTTTATTTCGCCATAAGCGATTAATGTCATTCACACAATGTTTAAGGATAAAGCACTCAACCTGGTAAGTTTTTTTCCGGGCAAGGATATAGAAATCAACCCGGTAGTCGTGGACCATCCTGAGACCAATTGGTTTTTCTATGCTGTTGTTGCCCTATTGGCATTGCTTGCATGGAGCCGGAATTTTTCCCCTTACCGCTTTTTTTTCATCCTGGGGGCTATCTTTTCCTACCGCAAGACGGAAATGCTTCAAAGCGAAGGGAAAGTTATCCGCAACGGCACTTCTTTTGCCTTTGTTCTTATATCAATATTTAGTGTCGGGCTTTTTGCCTATCAATTTAAGGATATATTCTATTATAGCCTGTTAGGCAATCAAGGCTCTCCGTTGCTAAACATTGTTTATCTCAGCCTTGCTGCCGGCATCATATGGCTGGCTAAAGCTGTCCTGGCACATTTTGTGGGAACTTTATTTAAAGCGCCATACAGTAGCTCGCTCTTTGTCTCCAATATTTTTATCACCAATACCCTGGCAGGTCTTTCGGTGTTAATCTTTACCATTTTGTACTTTTATACCAAAGAGATGTTTTTTTTATACACTCCTTTATATATTCTCTTCATCCTATATATTTATCGCTTAATCAGAAACTTTCTTATTGGCAGAAAAGCCGGCAAGTTTTCAATATCATATATTATTTTGTACATTTGCACCCTCGAAATATTACCTGTTTTGGTTCTTTATAAGTTTTTAAAGGACCATATTCTTGAAGGGATTTAAGGGGATGATGAGGTAATAAATGAGATAATAATAAAAAACATGAAAATCAAAAACGTTTTAGTTTCTCAACCAAAACCTGCGGAGTTAGAAAAATCTCCATACTATGAATTAGTGTCGGATTATAATTTAAATCTGGATTTCAGAAAGTTCATTCAAATTGAAGGCGTGAGCTCAAAAGAGTTTCGTGAATCAAAAATTCGTATCATTGATCATACGGCAGTTATATTAACCAGCAGAAATGCAGTGGATCATTTCTTCCGTTTATGTGACGAATTAAGGGTGGAAGTTCCCGATACAATGAAATATTTTTGTACTTCGGAATCCACGGCTTATTACTTACAAAAATATGTTCAGTTTAGAAAACGGAAAATTTTTCATGGCAATCAAAATGTAAAACAGCTTGTTGAAATCATCAAAAAGCATAAGGATGAAAAATTTATCCTCCCTACTTCTGAAAATGGCAAAAAGTCTATCATGACTTATTTAGACAAAGAGGGCATCAAATATACCAAAGCGGTTATGTACAGGACTTTGCCCAGTGATTTGTCGGATCTCAAACTTGACGAATATGATCTGCTGATATTTTTCAGTCCGACAGGGGTTGAATCCCTGTTTACGAATTTTCCGAATTTTGAGCAGGACAACAAGTTAATAGCAGCCTTTGGCCCCAGTACGAAAAAAGCATTAAAATCGCATGGGCTGAAACTTGACATTGAAGCCCCTACAAAAAAATCTCCTTCAATGACTATGGCTATCAAAGAATACCTCAACAAAAATTCGGGAAAAGGAAAAGGCCAGAAGAAGAAAAAATAAAATACAAAATAATAAGCATAGGGACCTTATATCATTGGCAGCATATGAAAGGTCCCTTTTTTTATTTGATAAAACCAATGCTCCTATACGCAAACACACTAAAGAAACAAGAGCGACTGAAAAAAAAACAGTTGATCGACCATATCTACCGCGAAGGCTACAAGCTTTTTGAGTATCCTTTTCTGATGAGATGGGAGGTTGCTGCGCTGCCAACAAAATATCCCGCTCAGGTGTTGATAGGAGTATCGGGGAAACGGATAAAAAAAGCCGTCCAGCGAAACAAAATAAAAAGAATGATGCGGGAAGCATACCGCACGAACAAACACATTATTTATCCGCTATTGGATAACAATGATCAACAAATGGCCATAGCTATCAATTACATTGGCAAAAAAATGCCGCAATACAGTGATGTTGAACAAAAAATAATTATACTTTTACAACGTTTAGCCGATCGGTATGAAAAAAATTAAAACTTTTCTGGGAAAACTAATGATAGGATTTATCCGGTTTTATCAGTATGGCATATCGCCTTATACACCGGGTTCTTGTCGTTATGTCCCCACATGTTCGGCTTACGGTGTAGAAGCCATAAGCAAGCATGGCCCGCTCAGGGGCGGAAAGCTAGCTATTAAACGATTCGCTTCATGCCACCCATGGGGAGGTAGTGGTTATGATCCTGTACCAGAAAAATCAGATAATTCATGGAAACAACAAGAAAACATCTCACAGCACTAATAGGGGCTTTTTTAATAGCCATCTCAGGTTTCAGTCAAAGTCAGGAATTTGAAATATCAAAAAATGTGGATATATATTCCACCCTTTTTAAAAAATTAAGCCTCAACTATGTCGACGAGCTTAAACCCGGTGAGCTTAATAAAACAGCTATTGATGCAATGCTCGAATCATTGGACCCCTATACCGTCTATATTTCCGAATCGGAAATAGAAGATTACAGATTTATGACCACGGGGCAATATGGAGGCATTGGAGCTCTTATCCAAAAAAAGGGAGATTATGTGGTCATCAGCGAACCTTACAAGGGCTTTCCCGCCGATAAAGCCGGGATAATAGCCGGTGACAAAATATTGAAAATCGACGGTAAATCGATGAAAGGAAAGCAAGCCGACCAGGTAAGCGAATTGATGAAAGGGCAACCCGGTACTGAATTTGATCTTACCATTAAGCGTCCCGGACTGGAAAAACCGTTAACTAAAACCATCACCCGGGAAAAAATTAAGATTGATGACATCCCCTACTACGGTATTGTCGATGACGATATTGGATACATTAAGCTGCGCAGTTTTACCAAGCATTCAGGACGAAACGTGCGAAAGGCTTTCCAGGAATTAAATGATAAAACAGAGCTGCAGGGCATTATCCTCGATCTGCGAAACAATGGTGGGGGACTGTTAAGTGAAGCCGTTAACATTACCAACCTGTTTGTGGATAAAGGCCAGACCATTGTTAAAACCAAAGGTAAGCTTCCCGATAAAAACAAAACCTACAAGACAACACAAAAACCTGTGGATACGAATATTCCGGTGACTGTGCTGATAAATGGAAGAAGCGCCTCAGCTTCCGAAATTGTTTCAGGCTCACTTCAGGACCTCGACCGCGGGGTTTTGATAGGACGCAGAACATTCGGAAAAGGATTGGTGCAAAATATTATACCGTTAAGTTATAATACGAAAGCCAAAATCACCGTAGCTAAATACTACATCCCCAGCGGGCGATGTATCCAGGAAATTGATTATTCCGAGAATGACGGAAACGGCAATGGAAAAAATGTCCCTGATTCGCTCATAAAATCCTACAAAACAAAAAACGGCAGAACGGTATACGACCGCAAAGGCATTGACCCGGATATTCACATCAAAAAAGAAGACCCCAGTCGCATTGCTTTTACCCTCTATTCCAAAAACTATGTCTTCAATTTTGCCAATCAATTTTATCAAAATCATGATACTATTGCTCCACCCGGAAAATTCAGGATTACTAACGAAATTTATGAGGACTTTGTAGAGTTTCTTGAGGATAAAGATTTTGAATATACTACGAAAACCGAAGAGTCGCTGAAAAAACTCAAAAAAACTGCTAACGAAGAAAAATATTTCAAGTTTATAGAAGAGGAATATAAAGCCCTTGAAGAACAGCTCCTTGAGCATAAGAAAAATGATCTTCAAACCTTTAAGGATGAGATCAAAAAATATTTGCGTGATGAAATTGTCACACGGTATTATTATCAACAGGGCGCTGTCGAATCTTCCCTAAATAACGACCGTTTCGTTCAGAAAGCTATCAAGATAATGAATGATACGGACCGCTATCAGGAAGTTTTCCAGGTTAGCCACAAAAAACCGGGTGAAGAGGACGCTGAATAAGTTTTGCTCTATTCTACTAAACAGGGGTTGATTTGAAAAAATCAACTGTCAATAAAGATGTTGTGAATATTAAAAAGGGCGAAGCCCTGATCCGTAAAAGCACAGCCCGCCCGTACCGAACGGGTACGTTCGGGCGGGGGTGAAATGAAATGGAACCCTGTGTATATGGAAAACCAAATAATCAAAGGGCTGAAAGCCCGACACGTAAAATCGATTTAGATAATGCGAAGGGGTAAGGTGGTAGGAAATTACGTTACGCTCTTTCAGAGCTTTTGTTATAACGGAGCCCGTTCTATCACAGGGTTCCGCTGCGCTTCACCCCCGCCCGTACCGAACGGTACGTTCGGGCGGGCTGTGCTTTTACCTGAATGCCTTTCAGGCATTTTCTAGATTGCGGAATGAAGGTTTATTCATTCAATCATACAATCATACAACCATACAACCATTCATTCGCCAAATCGACAATTCTTTCTTTCGTCCTTTCACCTCACCCAGAGCCTGTCCAAAAACCGTCCGGAAGGATATGAAGCGAATCTTACCCTGCTATAAAGCCGGGAAAAGTTAAACAAGCCTCATCACCAACATCTCAGTTCTCATTCCCTGAAATTTCATTACATTAGTTGCGAAAAAAATAATATCAAAAGTGAATAAGAAAAATATAACGATCCATTATACAGAATTAGACTCTCGGGAAGAGCTTGGTAAAGAAGATTATGAATTACTGAAAAAATCGGAAGAAGCGAGAGAAAGAGCCTATTCCCCATACTCAAATTTCAAAGTGGGGGCAGCCCTTGTGCTGGAAAACGGTAAGATATTTACAGGTAATAACCAGGAAAACGCCTCTTTTCCTGTAGGACTCTGTGCTGAACGTGTGGCTTTATTTGCCGCCCATTCCCAATTTCCCGATGAAAAAATCAACACCCTGGTGATCACGGCCTCGGGGAGCGAAAAAGTGCTTACAACTCCCATATCTCCCTGTGGCTCATGCCGCCAGGTTTTTACGGAATTTGAGAAAGAACAGGGCGCCCCCATGCGGATCATTCTTGCTTCAGGAAAAGGGAAAATCCTGGTTTTTGAGGAAGCTGACAGCCTGCTGCCGCTATCTTTTTTCTCAAATCAGCTTAATGAATAAATTATAAAACTTATCAGGTCACTTATCCTGGCATCAACCCTATTGCTAACACTCTCATTCAGCAGTGATAAACCAGGATATTGTATTTATAATTCGGTCGGTTGTGAATTGCTTTCAAATTGGAAATTTGTTCTATGACACAGTGAATGCGGTTATGACCGAGTTTATATTCGTTTCAATTCCAACATGGTGCGTCCCGAATAAGAGCTTCCTGGCTTTCAGATTCCTGCCCGGTAGAAAAATCTTCGCAAAACAAAAACCTCCAACCTGTTATAAAACCTTACGCTGAAAGCTTAGAAGCTCTAGCTCGGGATCAATTCCAACATGGTGCGTCCCGAATAAGAGCTTC
>JAIPBX010000079.1 GCA_021738485.1 Bacteroidales bacterium
TTTCATTTTTTAACTGATATACTTTTTATTTTAGAATGCTTAATTTTGTAGAAAGGAGTAAAATGAGGAAGTTACCTTTAAGAAAAGAGCTGTTTTGGGATGTCAATTTTCAAAAATTGGATGTCAATACTCATAAACGATTGATTATTGAGCGGGTATTATCATTGGGTAACCTCCAGGAGTTCTTTTTCTTGTTATCAACCTATGACCGCAATACTATCAGGCAGGTGGTAAAACAAGCCGGAAATCTTGATGCCAAGACAATTAGTTTTGCTGCCAGTTATTTTGGAATCAATAAATCACAAATCAAGTGCTACACACAGATGCAATCGACTCCGACACATAGAAGTTAATCAAGTTAATAAGTTTCTAGGTTTTTATGTCGGCGAATATTGTAATGTATTGATATTTCGAATTTAACAGTGTTTAGGTGCGTAGGTGCGTAAGTGTTTCAGAAATAATGTCGTAAGAATGGCGTAGTAGAAAAGCCAACAAACTTACAAACCTAAAAACTTAAACACCTAAACACATAAGCACCTAAACACTTAAAAACCAATCCATGTACCTAAACGTCCACTCATACTACAGTCTGCGTTACGGCACGATGTCCGTGGAGGAGGTGGTGTCGGCTGCCAAACGGCTGGGGGTTGGCCGGATGGCGCTGACGGATATCAACAATTCCAGCGGGATTATCGATTTCGTGCGGGAGTGCCGCGGGCAGGGCGTGGACCCGGTGGCCGGCATTGAGTTCAGAAACGGCGATGAGCTGCAGTATATCGGCCTGGCCAAAAACAACCGGGGATTCCGGGAGCTGAATGAATTTTTGAGTGAAGCCAATCTGAATGGAAAGGAATTGCCGGAGAGGGCCCCGGGTTTTGAGGAGGCGTTTGTGGTGTATCCTTTCGGAAAAAGACAGAAGGAGGATCTGAGGGAGAATGAGTACGTCGGAATCCGGCCTTCGCAGGTGCACCGGCTTTATTCGTCGGATTTCCGGCATGACATGTCGAAGCTGGTGGTGTGGCAACCCGTGACTTTCGAGATGCCGCAGGGGTATGAGCTGCACAAAAATCTCCGGGCCGTAGACCACAATACGCTCATCACCAAGCTGGAATCCAGGCAAATAGCTCAGCCTGCCGAGTATTTCCAGTCGCCCGACCAGATTAGACAATATTTCGAAGGGTATCCGCAAATCGTTTACAACACGGAAAAGCTGCTGGCCGACTGCCATATCGATTTCGATTTCCAGTCGCTGAAAAACAAGAAGACATTTACTTCCAGCCGCTACAACGATAAGCTTTTGCTGGAAAAGTTGGCCCGTGACGGCTTTAAGTCCCGCTACGGGGATCATCCGAAGGCCAAAAAGCGTATGGAAGAGGAATTGCAGGTCATCGACAAGCTGGGCTTTGCGGCCTATTTTCTGATTACATGGGACATCATCCGCTATTCGATGTCGCGTGGCTTTTACCACGTGGGGCGGGGGAGCGGCGCCAACTCCATTGTCGCCTACTGCCTGTACATCACGGATGTCGACCCCGTGGAGCTGAATCTCTACTTCGAGCGCTTTATCAACCCCCGCCGCAGCAGTCCGCCGGATTTCGACATCGACTACTCCTGGACCGACCGCGACGAGGTGACCGAATACATCTTCAACCGTTACGGGCAGGAGCATACGGCCCTGCTGGGGACGATGACCACCTTCAAGGGCAAGTCTATTTACCGCGAGCTGGGGAAGGTGCATGGCCTTCCGAAAGGCGAAATCGACCGGCTGGTGGAGCAACCCGTCTCGGAAGACGACTCGATAGTCAGCCATATCCAGCAGATTGGTAATCAAATGGTGGACTTCCCTAACATCCGAAGTATCCACGCCGGGGGTATTCTCATCTCGGAAGAGCCGATCACCTGCTATACGGCGTTAGACCTTCCGCCGAAAGGGTTCCCCACCACGCAGTGGGATATGTACGTGGCCGAAGACATCAACTTCGAAAAGCTCGATATCCTCAGCCAGCGCGGTATCGGCCACATCAAGGAAGCGGCGGAAGTGGTTGAAAAGAACAAAGGAGAGAAGGTTGATGTCCATGATATCCCGAAGTTTAAAGAGGATGAGCGGGTCAAGCACCTGCTAAAGACCGGCGAGACCAACGGTTGCTTCTACATCGAAAGTCCGGCCATGCGGGGTTTGCTGAAGAAGCTTCAGTGCAGCGATTACCGGAGCCTGGTCGCCGCCAGTTCGATTATTCGCCCCGGTGTGGCCAAATCGGGGATGATGAAGGAGTACATCCGACGGTTTCATAACCCAGATGATTTCGAGTACCTGCATCCGGTGATGAAAGAGCAGTTGCAGGAGACTTATGGTGTAATGGTGTACCAGGAGGATGTGCTGAAGGTGTGCCACCACTTCGCCGGACTCGACCTGGCCGATGCCGACATCCTGCGGCGGGCCATGAGCGGAAAGTATCGTTCGAAGAGCGAGTTCCAGCGCATTGTCGATAAGTTTTTTTCCAAAAGTCGCGAAAGGGGCTACCCCGAGGAAATCATCAAAGAAATCTGGCGCCAGATCGAATCGTTTGCCGGGTATTCCTTTTCCAAGGCCCACTCGGCCTCCTATGCCGTGGAGAGCTTTCAGAGCCTGTTCTTGAAGGCTTACTACCCGCTGGAGTTTATGGTGGCCGTGATTAACAACTTTGGCGGGTTTTACCGAACCTGGGTGTATTTCAATGAAGCGAAACGCTGGGGCGCGAATATCGAACTGCCCTGCGTCAATCATTCGGAGTTTAAGACCACGATTTCCGGAAAAAATATTTATATCGGCTTTGTCCACCTGTTTAATCTCGAAAAGAAGCTGGCCCGGCGGATTGTTGAACTCAGGGAACAGGACGGACGTTTTGTTTCCCTGGAGGATTTTGTGCGGCGCGTGCCGGTCCACCTGGAACAGCTAAAAATATTGATTCGTGTTGGTGCTTTCCGCTTCACCGGCCGCAGCAAGTCGGACCTGCTGTGGCATGCCCACATGCTGCTGTCTGACTTTAAAGACCAGAGTCCCTCGGATATGGCACTGTTTTCACTGCAGGAAAAGCATTACGAGTTACCCCGGCTGGAGCAATCGGAAGTGGCCGATGTGTATGACGAAATCGAGTTGCTGGGCTTCCCCGTCACCAAAAGCAGTTTTGATTTGCTGAAAACCAAATTCCGCGGGGAAATCATGGCCGGGGATATGAATCAATACGTCGGGAAAAAGGTCCGCATGCTCGGCAACCTGGTACATATCAAAAACGTACGCACCGTCAAGCGCGACTACATGAACTTCGGCACTTTCGTGGATGTCCATGGCGAGTTTTTCGACACCGTCCATTTTTCCGCTTCCCTCAAAAAATACCCCTTCCGGGGATATGGCGTTTACCTTCTGCTCGGCAAGCTGGTGGACGACTTTGGCTTCGCCAGCCTGGAGGTGGAAAAAATGGCCAGGATGGAGGTGGTGGGGGACCCGAGGGGGTAGCCCCCTCGACCTAAATCCCTCTCCCCAGGGAGAGGGATTTTTATTCCCCTTCTCCCCACGGGGAGAAGGGGCCAGGGGATGAGGGGAAAAGGCTTGCCTTCACCACAAAAATCAGCTATATATACCAAAGTTCAATATCACAATTATTACACTTTATGCCAAGCCTCGAAAACACCACCGGCAAAGAGCACCACTTCGGCCCCACCCGAAACGATAAAGCGCACTAAGCAGCTTCGCAGAAAGATGACACCGGCTGAGAAAAAGCTCTGGAAATACCTCTGCAACCGGCAGTTTCATAACCTGTAATTTCGCTGGCAGCATCCAATCCGATATTACATCGCCGATTTTTATTACCATGAAATGCGATTGGTTATTGAGTTGGACGGTGGTATACATAATCGCACTGAAATCAAAGAGTGTGACGAAAATCGCCAGGCGGAAATGGAAAGATTTGATCTTCACGTGTTGAGATTTAAAGATGAGGAGGTGTTGGAGGATGTGGAAGGGTGCTGAAGGAGGTGAGAGAGTTTTTGGAGGGGTTGGGGGAGGATTAGAGGTGGCTGGTTGTTTGTGGCGTCTGCCCCTCACCCTAAATCCCTCTCCCCAGGGAGAGGGACTTTTATTCCCTCTATCCTTGGGGAAAAAGGCTTTATTCCCCTTCTCCTTGGGAAGAAGGGGCCAGGGGATGAGGAGCTGAGAGTCGGAGATGTTTACACCCAATAAAAAGAGCCGCTTAACCCCAGCGAGTATTTTCGTTTAAATTTAGCCCCATTTATTTTCATATTTGCAGGAAATCGTTGACAGACAGGAAAACCGGGTATGTACATACTTACAGGGTCAAATAATTTCCTGCTCAACAAGAGCATTTCACAGTTGCTTGCCGGAAGGGTAGGCTATTTGAATTTGCTGCCATTCAGTTACAATGAAACCGGAATGTACCGTAAAGATTTTGACGAAGCAGATTTTATGTTGAATGGTTTTTATCCTGCCGTTTACGACCAACAAATCCCATTTCATTTGTGGTATCCCAATTATATCAATAGTTACATTGAACGGGATGTAAGGCAAATTAAAAATATCAGCAACCTTATTTATTTCGAAAAATTTATGCAGTTGCTGGCAGGACGAACAGCGCAGGAGGTCAATTACAATTCCCTGTCTGTGGAACTGGGCGTTGATTTGAAAATAATACAATCATGGATAGCCGTGCTAAAGCAGAGTTTTGTTGTTTTCTGATGCAGTGTATTTTCTCTAAACATGTGATGCCTCCGGCATCAATATTTTGAAATCATGGTTTGCTTATGGGTTTTAAATCCCCTGGGATGTATATGTTTATAGCTAATTTCGGTTGGACACGTATTCCGCGACTCAGCGGAGTCGAATGTTTCGATACGGTCAAGCCATTTTTGGGGTGTCATTCAAAACAGTCCAAAGACCGTCCGGAAGATATTCAACTTAATCATACAATCATACAATCATTCATCCATCCATTCCCATTTCGCCCTTTCGTATTTTCATGCCATCGTACTTTCGCTCTATCTTTTTTTCGCCAGCTCGCCAGTTCACGATTTCTCACTTTCCTTCGTGTTTTTACTTTGCCAGGGGATGAGGGGAAAAGGCTTGCTTTCACCACAAACCCAAATCCCATAAAAAAAACCGCTTCCAGAGAATACCCTGAAAGCGGTTTTTGTTTTATAACTGATGAAAGGTTTAAGCTACCTTCAATTGGTTGAGGTTGCTCTTACGGATTTTTTCATCCGCATAGGTTTTGGTGATCTTTAGCTGCTGCTGTTCTTTTCCTGTGGAAGGAAGTTCAAACATGGCATCTGTTACCACCGCCTCAACAATGCTTCTTAAGCCACGGGCCCCCAGCTTGAATTCTATGGCTTTCTCCACGATAAACTGCAGGGCACCGTCGGTAAACTTCAGATCGACACCGTCCATTTCAAACAGCTTCGTGTATTGCTTGATGATAGAATTTTTTGGCTCGGTAAGGATACGTTTTAATGCCGCAGTGTCGAGCGGCTCCAGATAAGTTACCACCGGCAGACGCCCGACGATTTCAGGTATCAGTCCATAAGCCCGGAGATCCTGTGGCGCAATATACTGCAGGAGATTATCTTTATGAACAGCTTTACGGGCCTCCGAAGAATGATAGCCTATAACATTTGTTCGCAATCGATTGGCAATCTTCTTATCAATGCCGTCAAATGCTCCGCCGGCTATAAAAAGAATATTGGTGGTATCGATTTGAACCATCTTTTGCTCCGGGTGCTTGCGGCCTCCCTGCGGGGGCACACTTACCGTGGCCCCTTCCAGCAACTTAAGGAGCGCCTGTTGAACGCCCTCTCCCGAAACATCGCGGGTGATGGAGGGATTATCGCTTTTCCGGGCAATCTTATCGATCTCGTCGATAAACACGATACCTTTTTGTGCTGCATTGACATTATAGTCAGCCGCCTGCAGCAAGCGTGACAGGATGCTTTCCACATCTTCCCCCACATAACCGGCTTCTGTAAGCACCGTAGCATCAGCGATAGCGAAAGGAACCCTGAGCATGCGGGCGATAGTTCGCGCCATCAAAGTCTTTCCGGTCCCTGTTTCGCCCACCATAATGCCATTAGCCTTTTCTATCTCAATATCATCCTTATCAGTGCTCTTTTGGGTAACCCGCTTATAGTGGTTGTATACCGCTACCGAGAGCACCCTTTTGGCCTGCTCCTGTCCGATAACATATTGATCCAGATAGCTTTTTATCTCTTGAGGCTTAAGCAATTCAATGTCCTTAAAGCTATCCTCTTCTTTGTTATCCATCTCCTCCCGGAGTATCTCATTGGCCTGGCTAATGCAGTAATCGCAGATGTGTGCATCAATCCCGGCTATCAGCAGATTGGTATCTTTTCTGTTTCTACCACAAAATGAGCATTTGTTGGAATCTTTTGCCATATAATCTATTCCTTTTCTTTACTCAGTGGCTGATTAATCTCAGCTCTTTTTATTTTTCTTTATTTTTTACAAGTACTTCATCAATCATACCGTATTCTTTGGCTTCTGTAGCTGTCATCCAGTAATCACGGTCGGCATCGTTCCATACTTTATTAAAGTCCTGACCACTGTGATTAGAAACAATCTGATATAGTTCAGTCTTTAGTTTCTGAATTTCGCGGGCCGTAATTTCTATATCTGAAGCTTGTCCCTGAGCACCGCCCATGGGCTGATGGATAAGCACACGGCTATGATTCAGTGCCGATCGTTTACCCTTAGTGCCTGCTGCCAGCAATATTGCTCCCATAGATGCTGCAACACCGGTGCATATGGTCGATACATCAGGGGCTACATATTGTATTGTGTCATAAATCCCTAAACCGGAATATACCGATCCGCCGGGGGAATTTAGATAGATAGTGATGTCTTTTGTTGAATCAACCGATTCGAGGAAAAGTAATTGCGCCTGGATAATATTAGCTACCGTATCATCTATTGGAACACCAAGAAAGATAATACGATCCATCATCAACCTGGAAAAAACGTCCATTTGTGCCACATTGAGCTGACGCTCCTCTATAATGGTTGGTGAAATGTAATTACTGGTGATTGAACGGTATTTGTCCATTGTTGCACTACTGATGCCTGCATGTCCGGTAGCAAATTTATTGAATTCGTCGTTATTCATATTGTTTTGATTTTCTTGTTTTTTTATTTCGCAAAAGTAACAAAATATCAGGAAAAAATGTTTTTCGGGACACTTTGCGTTGCCCCCATCCGGGTGTTTTATAAAATTACTTACGTATTATCCGGTGGTGCTTTTTATTCTTCTTTTTGCTGCCCGGCTTCTTCTTCCTGTGCTTCTTCCGGTTCGCTTTGCTGCGTTTGGGCTTGTTCGTGTTTTTGATTTTGCTCCTGGGCCATCTTTACAAACTGATCATAAGTTACTTCTTTCTCATTAATCTGCGCATGTTCTTTTATAACCCGGGCCATTTTTTCATCATACAGTTGATCATAAATCTGCTTAGTTTGATCATCGTTTTGCATCATGGAAGCTACAATGGGTTCGATTTGCTGCTTCATCTCTTCACTGGCGTTTTCTCCACCAATTTGATTGAGGAAATAGCTCCTTATTTGGTCCTTCACTTCCTCATCCTTCACCTCAATGCTGTATTCTTTAAGGATTTTATTTTCAATGAGCTGCCATTTCATAGATTTGGCATACCGCTCATAATCATTTTCAATCTGCTCACGGGTCAGGTTTTTTTCATTCTCTACCAACCAGCGCTTCAGGAATTCATCCGGTAATTCCGGATCCAGTTCATCGACCAGCTTATCGGTAGCCTGAGCCATCATCATTTTATCACTTTCTTTTTCATAAGCTTTTTCGGCTTCCTCGGCTACTTTCTTTCGGAAATCTTCCTCTGTAGTTATTTCATCCTTGGGATAGACTTTTTTAAAAAGCTCCTCATTCAGTTCGGCAGGTGCCACGCGCGTGATTTCGTTAATGGTAAACTGAAAATCTTTATCCAGCTCACCGGCCCTCTCTTTATCCACATTAAGCATAGAAGCGGCTTCCGATTCATTATTGCCTGACACTTTCATGGGGTTAATGGTCACTTGATCACCAATCTCCTTTCCAAGGATCTCATTTTTTATATCCTCATCCTGAACATATTCCATGCTAAGAGTGGCCTGCTCGTTTACAATCCCTTCTTCTACAGGATTTCCCTCTTCATCGAGTTCCTTCATTGCTCCTTTCAAAACATCCTTGTCTTCCACAGGCTCTTCCACACTTTGCTGCTCGCCATATTGCTTTCTGATGTTTTCGATGTGCTCATCTATTTGCTTTTTATCAAGTTTTATCCTGTAATAATCAAAATCTCGTTCGGGCAGGTTAAGATTGATTTCAGGAGAAAGGCCGATATCAAAATAAAACACAAAGTTGTCATTTTTGTCAAAATCTCCTTCCGGGGAGTGGTCCTGGCTTGGCATGGGTTGTCCGAGTACCGGTAATTCATTTTCCTGGATATAATTGGTAAGCTTTTCCGACAATATTTTGTTAATCTGATCTAAACGTATTGACCTTCCATACCATTTTTCAATAAGACCGTAAGGGACTTTGCCTTTACGAAAACCCTTTACATGGGCATTCTTTTGCTGTTCTTTGAGTTGCTTGGTCACTTCTTCCTGATAATCCTCGGGCGTTATCTCTACCTTGATCAAAGAAGTAAGATTTCCCTTATCTTCTAGCGTAATGTTCATTTATACGTTTTTTAATTTTCTGTTATTCAATTATTAAATAATCTCGTCATTTTCTGAATTTGAGACCGCAAAAATAACAATAATTCGTGGTTTACCAATCGGCAAATAGGTAAAAACCAGTGAAAAGTATGATGAGGGTATGTAGAGGAAAATTTTGTCATGGCTTTATTGACCGAAACTCATTAGAGTGTAATAACCGGAATTTTTTTGGAAAGCAGTGCGGCTAGGGGGAGTCGAACCCCCACGCCCGAAGGCACCAGATCCTAAGTCTGACGCGTCTACCAGTTCCGCCATAGCCGCAAAAAGAACGCCTGTTAAGCGGGTGCAAATATATATTTTTTTAAAATTGTTATTCAACTTTTGCAAAAAAACTATGGCATATTCCGAAAAATCCATTTCTGAGATATTTTTCAAAACAAAATGTTTGAAAAAGTATGTAATCCCGTTATGAATTTTTAACTTTATACAAAATCTAAAGTCAAAAACAGGTATTAAAAAATAAACCCATGGATGTAGAAATACTCTCTAGGATTCAATTTGCTTTCACAATTGCTTTCCACTATATTTACCCGCCGCTCAGTATAGGCTTAGGGTTGATGATGGTGATTATGGAAGGAAGATACCTTCGAACGGGTAACAAAGAGTACGAAACCCTCGCTCGTTTCTGGACAAAAATATTTGCCTTAACCTTTGGTATAGGTGTTGCTACCGGTATTGTTATGGAATTTGAATTCGGTACTAATTGGGCTACCTATTCGAGGTACGTAGGAGATGTATTTGGAAGTGCCCTGGCTGCAGAAGGGATTTTTGCCTTCGCTTTGGAAAGCGGATTTTTAGGGGTCCTTCTTTTCGGATGGAACCGTGTAAAACCAAAAGTTCACTTTATTTCTACTGTCGGGGTTTTTATTGGGGCGATGTTTTCGGCCGTTTGGATAGTCGTGGCCAACAGTTGGCAGCAAACGCCTGCCGGTTTTCATATTGTGGGTGAAGGCATGAATGCCCGTGCTGAAATTACCGATTTTTGGGCTATGGTCTTTAACCCTTCCAGCGTGGAGCGTGTGCTTCACGTATGGATAGGGGCTTTGTTGGCAGGAGCTTTTCTCGTAATGAGTGTGCATGCTTATTATATTTTGAAGCACAGGCATGTGGAGATTTCCAAAAAAGCCATAAAAATCGCCCTTAGTGTCGCTACTATCTTTTCATTGCTGCAGTTGGTTACGGGCCACGTCTCAGCCGATGGAGTAGCCAAACATCAACCTGCCAAGCTTGCCGCTTATGAAGGGCACTTCGATGCCAATAAGCCTGCCGACATGTATCTTTTTGGATGGGTGGATAAGGAAAAGCAGGAAGTGATAGGACCGAAAATTCCCGGTGGCCTGAGCTTTTTAGTACGCTGGGATTTTAACGAACCGGTGAAAGGGTTGAATGCCTTCCCTGAAAAGGAGCGTCCGGGGGCCGTCAATGCAGTCTTTCAATTTTACCACATAATGATTGCTATAGGTGTATTAATGATTGTCCTTACCCTATATGCTTCTTTTCGGTGGTACCGGGGAAAACTTTTTGGAGACCGGCGTGTGCTATGGGTTTTTGTCTTTGCGATATTGCTACCTATGATTGCCAACCAGGTAGGATGGTTCGCCGCTGAAATGGGGCGTCAACCCTGGGTGGTTTACGGATTGCTTCGCACCTCCGATGCGTTGTCGCAATCCGTTACAGCGAATCACGTACTGTTTTCACTCATCATGTTTGCTGCGATTTATCTTTTGCTTTTCCTGCTCTTTATTTATTTGCTTGACAAGAAAATCAGGAAAGGGCCTTACAGTGAAGAGGCGGATGATAAAAGACCTCTACAGGAAGGAATGGCAGAAAAGGCATCAACTACAAACCGTTAAAAAGAAAAACTATGGAAACATTTTTAGGAATAGACTATCCCACGCTTTGGTTTTTAGTGATAGGAGCTTTATTTACCGGGTATGGCATTTTGGATGGGTTTGATTTGGGGGCCGGTGCCTGGCATCTTTTTCTACGTGAGGAAGAAAGCCGGCGCATTGCTCTGAATGCTGTCGGGCCCTTATGGGATGGAAATGAAGTGTGGTTGGTCATTGGAGGGGGTTCCCTGTTTGCAGGTTTCCCGGTACTTTATGGTTCATTGTTTTCGGCTATGTACATCCCCTTTATGTTGTTTCTGGCCTTCTTGATTTTCCGGGCCGTATCTATCGAATTTCGTAGTAAAGAAACGATGAAATGGTGGCGCAATCTTTGGGATATCAGCTACAGTGTATCCAGTGCCTTACTGGCTTTTCTCCTGGGTGTGGTAATGGGCAATATTTTGCAGGGAATTTCTATCGGGCCCAATTATGAATTTCAGGGACACTGGTTCGAATTTATTAACCCCTATTCAGTCATGGTTGGCATAACCACGCTCGCATTGATGATGATGCATGGGGCCATATTCCTGGTTATGAAAACGGAAGGTAAGTTGTTTGAGCATGTTCATCAGTTACTATGGCGAGCCATTATCTTTTTCATTGCGGCATTTGTGATAGTAACGCTCTATACGTTAATTTACATCCCCCACTTGTCGGATGATTTTATAAGCGAACCGGCTTTGTTTATTGTTCCCTTGCTGATGTTTCTCAGCATAGCAAATGTGCCGCGGTTAGTTCATCAGCAGAAGTATTTTCAGGGGTTTGTATTTTCATCGCTCACAGTTAGTTTGCTATTAATCCTGGTAGCGATTGAATTGTATCCTGTAATGTTGATTTCAAGCGTTGATGAAGCCTATAATATCACGGTATATAATGCCGCTTCTTCGGAGAAATCCCTTGGAATTATGCTTACAATTGCCGCCATAGGAGCGCCTTTGTCCATATTTTATACGGCCTTTGTTTACAATACCTTCAGAGGCAAAGTAAAACTGGATGAGTCGAGTTATTGATAGCTGTTCAGGGCAGATTTAATTTAAAACGTGGTGGTGCAGGGTTTTAGCCTGGGCTGCCGTTTTTTGTTTATAGGTTTTTTAAGTTGGTAGGTTTTTAGGTTGGTAGGTTTTTAGGTTGGTAGGTTTTTAGGTTGGTAGGTTTTTAGGTTGGTAGGTTTTTAGGTTTCTATGTTTTTAAGTTAAGAATGCTCATTTGATTAAATATTTGAAAACAAGCATACTCGCGTATCTTTGTCCGTTTTTATTCTTTAGAGATTAGATTTATTTCGGTAAGTTCTTGACCAATTTCATGGATACCATCGAGTATTTTCTGCGTCTGTTTTTTTGAAGGTCTTTTATGTCCATTAATATATTGGGATAATAAAGTCGGGTTTATACCAATTTTTTTAGCCAGGAAATTAGCATTCAAAAAACGGTAGTATTTAAAAAATTGTTTAAAATCTATTTCAAGGTTTAGATCGTCATGACTCAAATGATCATCATCAAAATATAATTGCGTAGCCTCCAGGGCATTGTTGAGCAGTTCCGGTACATTTATTCCTGTGGTATAAATTGGGTAATCTTCGGCATACGCCGAAAAACCTGTATCAGTCTTTTCTACAATTATATTTATCTTTTTTTTCAATTTCATCGTATCATTCTTTTATGCCTGCGTCTTTTAAAATTTTTTTCTCAAGCCCTTTTGCAACCTCTTGGCTACCATGATTTGGGAAAACTATAATACCTTGTTTATTTCTATGTCTCATCTTAATATGTGATCCCTTTTGAGAAACAGGGTACCACCCGTTTTTTATCAAAATTCTATACAACTCAGAGCTTTATATCACGATAGAATCATATATAACAAAGGTAAAGAATTATTTACTTCATACAATAAAGTTATTGCTAAGTCCTTCAAAAGAATTGACAGCCGGCAAAATCATATTGCCAACTGCCAATCCCGAAAAGAAAGCATAAACTTTTTTTCGAGGATGCCGCGCCCGTACCGAATGTCGGTACGTTCGGGCGGGCTCGAAAAACTAAGCAGATTGCAAGTTTTTCGGCCCTGTCTTTGTTCCAACTCTCTTACCTAAAACTTCTTCAGCACATCCTTTACCGCATCCTTGTGGACGGTGAAATTCATCATCTTCAGTTTGATGTAATCTTCGTGCAAGAAATAATAGCCGAATATCGGACTGTCTTTGCCCACATCTCTGGAACCCGAGCTGGAGTCTTTGATCAGGTACCACATGTCTCCGTTATATTCTGTGCTGCCCACCAGGTGCATACCGTGGTCGTCGGTAGTGCTTCCATTAGAGAAGCGGAACTGCCGGGAGTTTTCGCTGATGTGCTCTTCCGGAATGTCGAAGCTGGGGACGATGGCACAATTCGTCGCGTGTGAAAACCCGGCTTCCGAAACATCACCGCCAATACTCATGGAATAGCCTTCGTCAATGGCTTCTTCCACAATGTCCATGAAAACATCCAGAGGTACGTTGTAGTACTCCTCACTGTTCCACCAATTGTCGGGCACTTTATATTCCACCTGCTCCCAGTAAGGTTCCTGCTTGTAGGAGAGGATTTCCACGTAATCATCCATATTCAGTTGTAGCACCTCATTGAGATACTCCTTAGGCGTCATCATCTCGCCTTCATATTCAAATTCCGCAGGCGGTTGCCCAATGTGGTGGTTCATGATGGATTTGATGGTTGAGAGCACCTCATCTTCATTCCATGCATCCTCTTTCTTTACATTTTCCAGGTAATTACGCATTTCCTTATACATGGCTGCATGCGAATGGTATTCACGTTCTTCGGGTAAACCGTCGTACACCCTATCGGGCACGATGCCATACTTTTTGTACATCCGGGTTACGGCGTTGGCTTCGGAGCCCTGTGTGAAACGTGAATCGCCGCGTTTCTTCACATATCGCCTGGCTTTCTCCACATATTCCCAGTAGACCGTGTAAATCTCCGAAGGATTTACTTCTTTGTCATACAGGCGCTTGACTTCCGATTCATAGAAAGAAGTGGTGGAAAACGCCCAGCAGGTTCCGGCATTGCCCTGCGAAATGGTAGGGGTGTGCCATACTTCGTTTTTATACAAATTCATTTTATTGGGCAAGTCCATATCCGATTGGTCCATGAGGAATTTCTTCTCCTTTTCTTCCTCTTTCTTTTCTTTCTTTACCGCCCGGACATCCTTCAGGATAAAGTTTTCGTAGTATCCCGGTTCATACTCTTTAAATTTTGCTTTGTCTTTTTCCTGGCCTAATGCACTCCCTGCAGCAAACACAGCAAGTAAGGCCAATGTGATTAGTTTTCTCATAATGGTATGGTTTTAATAGTTAAAAGATATTTTCAGTATATAAAGTTATATTTTTTCAATTTTTTTAATAATGAAGCTATTAATACTAATTTTATTTGTTTTCATTCCATATAAATGTTATTTTTGTTTTTGTAACTACATAATCCACAACCTATGACACGTTTTTTGAACCTCACAATCCTTATGTTATTCATGATACCACACACATTTTCTCAAAACCCCGGAATTGAATTCATCCCCATTCCGGCCGATAGCACTTCGCATTGGCATGTGTGGAAATACGAATACGAAATGAACTGGGAGTGGGATGAATATATCGAATATTATTTTTCCGGTGACACAACTCTTAATGGCACCAATTACAATGCGCTGTTTAAAGATTATTCGGTAGTCCACAACGGAAACTGGCTGGGATTTAATCAGCATTTTTTCTGCGGAGGCATTCGAAACGTCGATCGAAAAGCCTACTATCGTCCCGAAAATGAAGAGCAGGAATATCTTTTATTCGATTTTTCTGTGCAAGCCGGTGATACCTTACCGGATTTATATGCTGATTTTGGCGAAACGGTTGTAGTCACTTCAGTTGATTCTATATTAATTGACGGAGAATATCGTCAGCGCGTCAACCTGGACTGGCTTTCACATTATGGGACACCATACTATATTGAGGGAATAGGTCATCAATTCGGTTTGTTGGAA
>JAIPBX010000080.1 GCA_021738485.1 Bacteroidales bacterium
TCCCGTAAGTCCGGCACCTATAATGACTGCATCATAATGTTCTTTTATTCCCATATAACTATATCGATTTGGAAAATTTCTTGTCCGTTTCTTTCACCAGCGGGTCAAAAGCGGCGGCAATATTCCTTATAAAAAACCTGCCTTTATCGGTAACGGAGATACCTTTTTCAGAGTATTCGATAAGCCCATCGGCAAAAAATCCTTCCAGCTCTTCTTCTTTCACCGCACTAAACGATTTCACCGTATCCACCGATGCATCCATCCGGTCTGCCACTTCTTTCCACACTAACCGCCGGTTACACATAATCTCATTAATTATTTCCCTTAAGACCTTCTCCCGGAAGTTCACTTCATATATCTTTTCTGCCGGCCACTGCCCTTCTTTCAGGCGACTTATGTAGGTGTTCACTTCCTTGGTGTTCTGGAAGTAGGCCGAGTCGAGCTGGCTGATGGCACTGGTACCGAAGGCATACACCTGGCCTGTTGTTTCTCTTGTGGCATAGCCCTGGAAGTTACGATGTAAACGATTATTTTTCAAAGCAATGGACAATTCATCATCCGCTTTCGCGAAATGGTCTAAGCCTATCGGGATATAACCGTTTTCGGTCATAATCTGAAACGCATTTTCAAATAGGCGCAGCTTTTCATCGGCAGAAGGAAGGCCGTGTTTTTCCAGACTTTTCTGGGCTTTCTTAAACCAGGGGACATGAGCGTAAGAAAAAGTCACCAGGCGGTCGGGTTGTATGGCCAAAGCCTGTTGTATGGTTTGCCGGTAAGAAGCTTCATCCTGGTAGGGCAACCCATACATAAAATCCAGGTTTACCGCTGCATTTCTGTTTTTCCTGATATAATCGGTCAGCTCTCTAATGGGAATATTGGGGCGGCCCCGTTTCACGGCATCCAAAACCTCTTCCTTAAAATCCTGTATCCCGATACTAAAACGATTGAATCCGGCTTCCAGCAGTTCATCTACATAGTTGTAGGTGAGATAGGCCGGATTGCATTCAATGGCAATTTCAGGCTCTTTATCAAAAACAAAATTATCATTCAAAAGCTTCATGATCTCCTGAATCTGTGAAGCTTTAAGATAATTGGGAGTGCCTCCACCCCAATGCACCTGCGTCACTTTCCGCTCCTTTGAGAGCTTGGCGGCGACCATAGCAA
Source organism: Bacteroidales bacterium (assembly GCA_021738485.1). Taxonomy (GTDB): domain Bacteria; phylum Bacteroidota; class Bacteroidia; order Bacteroidales; family JAIPAH01; genus JAIPAH01. The sequence continues at coordinate 1,165 of JAIPBX010000080.1, forward strand.
TCTCCTTTTTCAGAGCCTCCAGGTAGTCTGCCATCCAGTTTTTATTAACGGTAATCGTCGTATTGCACCCACAATACCAACACAATTGCGGACAAAAGGGAATGTGAATGTATAGGGAAATATTCTCCGGGCGATCATTATTCGATGCCTGCAACAATTCTGTCACTCCTTTGCCGGCATCTTTATCGCTAAAAAAGTTGGCCGGAGGGTAGCTGGTATATCGTGGTACAGCTTTATTGTATTTTTCAAGTAAATCACGTTGTATAAGCATATGCTATTTCTTTCCTTTCCTGGTATAAAAAATATGTTGCGATAATGACTAAAATGCATACTATTGTCTCGATAGCGAACAAACCGTTGTACCCTACGAGATCAGCCACTTTACCGCTGGAAACGGCAATTATCAGGCTACTCAAATGAGTAATCACAATTTGCAGGGTAAAATCCGTGCCTTCGCGTCCTTTGCGGACGGTGTCCATAGCTATGGTGTAAATAATAACGGAAGAAGCCCCATAGGCTCCCCATACCAGAGCTACCCCAACAAATACATGATAATACGTAATAGAAACGTTTGAAAGCCAAAGAAAATAGGTGGCCGCTATCAATCCCAAAAATGAGATAAACCGCACTGAAAAACGCCGGCCCCACTTTTTAATAAACCGTCCCATAAGCAAAGCCACCAAAATGGCCACGCCGGTTCCATAGACACCGGATACAATCCCGATTTCCATAACGGAAAAATTAATATCTACTAGATACGGTTTAATCATGGTCAATATTCCAATGATCCCCGAATAAAATATAGCCAGTAATATCACTCGACGCATAATACCCTGTTGGCGGAAAAAGGATCCGACATCTCTCAGGGAAACGCGACGGGGAGGCTGATATTGCGGCTCTTCCTTTGTCTTCTTTTTGAAGGATACCACCGGCAGAATGGCTACCGTTACAAAAGCCGCCAACCCAATAAGAAGAAACTTCCATCCGAATTGATGATAAATTACCAGTAAAACGCCGCTTCCCATCAGTGTTCCTATAAAACTTCCCGAGGACTGCATGCTATTCCCAAGGCTGCGCTCTTCCTTTTGCAGGGATAGAATGGCAAAGGCGTCGGTAGCTATATCCTGGGTGGCCGAAGCCGTAAAAGCAATCACCATCAACACAATAATAGTGGTAAAACTATTACCCAGGTCGAGAAAGCCAATGCTCAGGATAATCATAGCATAAAAAATCTCCGAGAGAATTATCCACCGTTTGTAATCCCGGCCTGTATTGTTTTTACTATCCACATAAGGGGCCCACAGGAATTTCAAAATCCATGGCAGTTTTACAAGCTGTATCAGCCCAATCGATTCCAATGAATATTCCTCCTGGCGCATAATCACAGGAACAACCGTAGAGAAAAAACTCATCGGAATCGCCTGGGCTACATACAAGCTCAGTAAAGTGCCGTATTTGGTGAATTGTTCTTTAACCATCTCTAAAATTGAACATCGAGTCTCAACCCATACAATGCGGGCTGACCCACTTGAACGTAGGAGTTTCCAATAGCCTGAAAGTAAAAGGACTGATAATCCGTATTAAGAATATTTTTGCCCCACAGGCTAAAGGTAATATCATCTTTCGTAAACGCTATTTTTGAATTTAACAAACCATAATAATCCTGGTAGGATATGTTTTCCTCCTGCCAGTAATGTTTGCCCACACCCCGGTAATCAACATGGAACTTCACTTTATCGAGCCAATCATAATCGAAATGATGACGGTAATTGACTCCGGTATTAAAGGTATATTTCGGTATATAGGGAATACGGTTACCGCTGTAATCCTCGAAATCTTCCCCTTCTTTGCCGTTGGTGTAGTCGATGAATTGGGCATCAGTATAGCCTACACTAACAAATGCTTCGGTATGAGTAGTTGGCAACCCGCGAAACTCAAATTCCACACCCTTACTCTCGGAACGGCCGGCATTCGTAAGCATAGACCCTTGTCCACTAGGTACCGGCTGATAGATTTGCTGATTTTTCCAGTCGATATAAAACAAAGTGAAGTTGGTTTGAAGCCGGTTTTTATAATACCGGGATTTAAAACCGAGTTCATAATTCCAACTCTGTTCCGGATCGAAGGTGCGATCCTGCTTACGCTCAAATGTGGAATTAAATCCTCCTGTTTTGTATCCCTTGGATACCGAGGAAAAGATATTTACTCGCTCGGAAATCTGATATTTGAGACTCACACGTGGCAAAATCTCCAAAAAATCAAGACTGTTATTGAACTCCGTATTAGGTATGGTCTGGCCATTCAAAAGCGTATTGTATTCATAATCCAAAGTAGCGGATTCATAGTCGAAACGGATTCCGGCAGTAAAATCCATACCACTATTAAAGATATTCTTTAGCGTAGATTGATGAAACAAGGCTGCCCCATAAGTACTTTGATCATATAACTTTTCTTTACTCATAGGTCCGGGGAGGTTGAAAGCATTCACGCCATCTTCTCCATAATCCACATCAACGGTTTTATCCATGAACTGCATAAACCCGAAAGCTCCAAACAGCCAGTTATAATCCCCGCTATTGGGCTTCGATTTATAATACAGCTCCTGCGACAGCATATTCTGTGATTGGTCCTGGCCGACAAACAGCAGAGAGGCGGGAGTAAAATCCTGGTCAATCCGCTGCGAACCATCCAAATACTGATGAGACGTCACCGATTTAATGATGCTTTTATCCTGTTCTATCTTTACGGTCACGTTGTTGGATAGCATCTTCCTGGCATATGTGCTTTGACGGTTATAATTCACATCTTTTGGATTATTAGTTGAATCCGTAAAAACGGCATAGGGATACCCTGCCTGGTCACTGTTCTCGTAGTTCAGCGAGTAATCCACTGTTACATTTTGGGTAGGCTCATAAACCGCCCGAACTCTTCCTGAAATGGATTGCATATCATCGGCCGATTGACCGGTGAATTCATTGGTATGGTAACCGTCGCGGTCCACATAGGAAGCATTGACGGATACTCCCAGGTTATCCCCCAAGGGTTGGTGATGACTGACTATGGTCTTATAATTTGCATAATTCCCCGCCTTCACTGAAAATTCGGTTTGCCGGTGGTCAAGAGGTGATTGGGTCTTAATATTGACAATTCCTCCCATAGTATTCCTGCCATAAAGCGTCCCCTGGGGCCCGCGAAGAACTTCTATACGCTCGATATCAAAAAATTCAAAATTGAAAGAAGCTTTTTCAAAATAAGGGACATTATCCACATACAATCCCACCGAAGGAGAATTGATCCTGGAACCAATCCCCCGGATATAAATGGGTGATGTGAGTTTTGATCCATAATCGGGCATAAATAAATTCGGAACCCTTGAAGAGAGCTCGGTCAGGGAATTCATCTCCTGCTGCTCCACATTTCGGCTCTTTATTACCGAAGCGGCCATAGGCAGTTTCTGAAGCTTGTCTTTTTGCCGGGAGGCCTTTACTTCAAAAGTTTCCAGCTCCACAGGCGGAATAGTGCTGCTATCATGAGAAATGATAGTATTGTGATTTTGAGCCAATAAAGATTGACCGGAAAAAAACACTACTACCAATATAATTAGTTGTCGAATTATTTTTTGCATAAAAATATCCGGTTAATAGTTTGATTAATGTGATTTGGTTTTTTTTATCAAATGGATCCTCGTATCCACAGATAGCTATGATAATAATATAGTTATTAAAAAAATCGCGCATTGCAGGCACGATCAAAACTTGAAAAATGAAATTAAAGTCAAAAGAAAAATCAAACTACCGGAGGGGGTCTTGCTGCAATAAATTCACTCAGAAAAAACCGATTAAACACACAAAAATAAGCAGGTTTTTCTGTAGATACTTTATTATTAAAATTAACACGAATAGTAGAGAGGCAAAGATCTTTGGGCGAGAGTTGAGTCTTTGAGTCTTTCAGATCAGAGCCGGCTACAAAAAATGTAGTTGTGTTTCCAGCGAATGATTGATCTTCAATTTCGAGATGCTTACCGGAATCATTTGTTAACCCATCCTGCTTGTCATAGGCATCGTTTACATGCACCAATAACATGTAGACGGCGTAGAAGGCCACTACAGCAGCATATGGTAACGGTGAAACAAATATCCCTAATGCAAACATTTTACTCTCGTCTTTGTATATAATTTATTGTCTTGTTGCTTATCATTTCAATCAGCTAAAGTAATAAAAAGTAAATACGTTTACTCAAGTTTTGGTATATAGAGATGATTATATATTTGAATGTTGGCATATTATAAAAAAACTTTCCTGATAATTTAAATTCATTCTAATCTCATTTGTCTATATAAAGCTTTGATAATGTGATACCTCAGCCATTGCATTGATGTATATCAATACAAATTAGTTTCGAAGCTAATCCGGTTGAGAAACATTTCCTATTATGGCTAAGACAGGTCTAAAAAGCCTTATAATCCCTAAATCCCCTAAAGGAAACTTTTTCAAACTGCTGATTTTTAGACTGAGCTCATAGCTCATATTCATTAAAAGCGGAACGAGGTCACTGAATACCGTTGTCTTAAAATTTACACTTTAAAACAAAAACAGCAGAAATTAAAAAATCCTACCTTTGCATGACACTGGTTGGAGAGCAAAATAAAAATCATGGAAATTACTCCGGGGGAAATTCTGTCACACATTAATAGCCCAAAAGATTTAAAAAAGCTGAAGGAAGAGGAGTTAATCCCATTGGCCGGCGAGCTGCGACAATTCATTATTGATGCTGTATCGCAAAATCCGGGGCATGTTGGGGCTAACCTTGGTTCAGTGGAAATTACCCTGGCTTTACACTACATTTTCAATGCCCCTTATGACAAGATTGTATGGGACGTAGGGCACCAGGCTTATGCTCATAAGATCCTTACGGGAAGAAAAGACAAGTTCCACCTTAACAGGAGCTATAAAGGTCTGAGCGGTTTCCCCAATATTTTTGAAAGCAAATACGATGCTTTCGGTGTCGGACACTCTTCCACCTCCATATCAGCCACATTAGGGATGGCCGTGGCCTCTTCATTACTGGAAGACAATGGCCGCCAACATATAGCTATTATTGGCGACGGAGCCATGACCGGTGGCATGGCAATGGAGGCCCTCAACAATGTAGGCATCAGTAAATCCAACATCCTGATAATCCTCAATGATAACGGAATAGCTATCGACAACAATGTGGGTGCTTTAAAGGAATATCTGGCTCATATTACAGCTTCCAAAACATACAACCGGGCTAAAGATTTGATATGGAGGTTAATGGGAGGCAACACGAAATACGGCAAAAATTCGCGGGCCTTAGTGCGCCAAATCAGTAATGCCGTAAAATCCACTCTGCTTGATAAAAGTAATCTCTTCGAAGCCTACAAATGTCGATATTTTGGCCCGGTTGACGGCCATGATGTCCTTTCCCTTGTTAAAATCCTTCGCGATCTGAAAACCATTCCGGGGCCTAAACTTCTGCATTGTGTTACAAAGAAGGGTAAAGGCTTTGAAATGGCTGAAAAGGACCAGGTAAGATTCCATGCTCCGGGAAAATTCGATAAAAATACCGGGCAGGAAATTAAAAAAGAGAGCGGTAAGGAAAAAACGCCTCCGAAATACCAGCATGTCTTTGGACACACTATGCTGGAGCTGGCTAAAAATAATGAAAAAATAACCGCCATAACCCCGGCCATGCCCACCGGATGTTCGCTTACCACCATGATGAAAGAATTCCCTGAAAGAACCTTTGATGTCGGTATAGCGGAACAGCATGCCGTTACTTTTTCTGCAGGACTTGCAATTCAGGGCATGCAGCCTTTTTGCAACATTTATTCCACTTTTATGCAACGCGCTTATGATCAAGCTATCCATGATGTAGCCTTACAAAACCTGGATGTCACTTTCTGTCTCGACCGCGGCGGACTGGTCGGGCAGGACGGAGCCACCCATCACGGGGTCTACGATTTGGCTTATTTCCGTGCAATCCCCAACATGACCATATCAGCACCATCTAACGAAGAGGAGTTGCGCGATTTGATGTATACCGCCCAGCTTGGCGAAAAGGGTCCTCTTGTGATTCGCTACCCTCGGGGAAGAGGAATTATGCCCGAATGGGAAACACCACTGAAAGAAATGCCCATTGGGAAAGGTAAGCAAAATCGAGAAGGAAAAGACATTGCCCTGGTAGCCCTCGGGCATCCCACGAATTTTGCCATAAAAGCCGCAGAAAATCTGGCTGCTGATAATATCGATGCCGCCGTTTACAACATGCGTTTTTTAAAACCTATCGATGAAGCCCTGCTGCATGATATATTCCGGAAATTTTCCAAAATTATTTCTATAGAAGACGGAAGCGTAATAGGTGGGCTGGGGAGCAGACTGACGGAGTTTAAGAACCACCACGGATATAATAGCGAAATTGCTCTGCTCGGGGTGCCCGATCGAATCATCGAACAAGGATTGCCGGAAGAGCTGCACAGGGAGTGCGGCTTCGATGCCCGGGGGATTTATGAGAAAGCAAAGGAAATGCTTGATTACTAAAGTTTCGTATTTCTTTTATAAAAGGGACAATTAAAATTAAACCTTTATAAAAAGACTGTTTTTATAAATAGTTCCAAGCCTCGCCCCTCCAGCATCTCAAAACAGTGTAACACGGTATTGGTATACATCTGAGAAACTCACTCTACCCGCAACACCGGGAACAACTTGCCTTTTTTGATGAGGGCATCAAACTTATCGTAATTTCCAATACCCCACATGGCTTTGGGCTCGAAAGCCTGAATGATTTTATTCCGCCGAATCTGCTGCACAGGGATATAATAATAATTCTCAAATTTTATATGACTCATCAATTGTTTAATGGTCATAGGTTTTTTGTTTTTCAGCCCTTCATTTTCCACGATATCGACCTCTATACTTTCATAACCTACGATTGTGCGGCTGCTCCTTTTACGAACCGTATCTCTTTTAAAATGGTTGTTTTTCACAATATTTACCAGGGCCGTATCCTTTTTCGGGACCAGGTAACCATGTGGGGTTTCAACTTTCAACAAAGACTTGATTTTATAATGATAGTTCTCCACCACAAAAACGGTATCCTCTCCGGTTTTGAACGATTTTAACGGAAAATGTAAAGGCTTCTCCCCGTCAAAATGGTCCATACGGATAATAGTACTATCCCCCGGTTGTTTTTCTTTAAGGGATTGCCGATGCTTATGCACTAATTTATCGATTGTATCGGTGTTCCTAAACACATAATTGAGGAAGGCTTTGCCGGTATGATATTGGCTGAGTGCCCGTTCCCGTATACGATGAGTGCTCTCTTTGCCATTCTTCCCCTCCACAATGAAAGACAATGTATTGGTAATTCCAGGGCTTTGGCGTCCGTCGTTGATATCCGTTGTACTATGCCGCAGCCTTTCACCGGAAGGAAAATGCCCTAAAGTATATTCGAAAAAAGAATAACCTTGCTGTGTGATCTCCTGCTCTAAGAAGGGAATCACTTCCTTTTTCTGAAAATTAATAATCGAATCAGATACATTGGGGTTGGTCAGCGTACCTACCTGAATATCAAAATCGCGACGGTAACCAAACTCTTTCCATGATTCCCCGTAAGGACCATATTCATGGATATCCACAGTGACTTCGGGTTTATACTTTTCAAAAACATCTTCTATCACCCTTACCTCGGGAGCTTCCATCAGAAGGTGATCGCGGTTCATATCAACGCCTTCGGCCGTTTCTCTTGTATGGGTATCACCACCGTCGGGATTAGCCTGGGGAATAATCAAAATATCTATTTCGCTGAGAATGTAATTCAAGTTACCAAAAGCAAAATCCTCCACCAATAAAAGCAACCCCTCTTTTCCCGATGGCTCATCACCATGTTGCTGGGCAAAGAATAAGACTTTCGGTTTTTGGTTTTTCATGCTATCCCCTGAGATTTTTATTAAAGGTATGGGCTTCCCCCGGGCCGAAAAGCCCACAGTATCTAAGGCTATAATGGGAGAGTTCTTTTGCAAACTATCCAGAAACTGATTAAGCTGGTGATTGGTTGTTAGCTGTTTGTAATCATTTTGCAAAAGGGGTGTAGTAAACACTTGCCCTCTTGCACATGTAGCAAACAATAGTAAAGACAGCAGAGCTAAAAAATATCCTCTCATTTTCATACAATTTTATCCGGTGAATATACAAGTTTCTTTGACTAGCCCCAAAGGTACAGCACCTACAAAAGAATGCAGAGGGAAGTTCATAAAATCAACCTGTTTTTTCCGGCCACAAAAGATTTGGGTATAACCCCGGAAAGGCTTGTAAAAATGGCTTTATTCTAATATATAGTTGATACGTGAGAAACTATTTTTAATCTTTTTAAACCGGACTCGTAAATCAGGGTATCAAAAAATCGGAAATATTATTAGAATTCCGGTGTTCCGTCTACCCTTCTAAATCGAGTCTGTCCAAAAACCGTCCGGAAGGATATTCAGCAACTTTTACCCTTAAATTCCCTAAAGGGAAGTTGCTGAATATCATTATGTTTTAATTTTTATTCGTGTGTATCGAATTATTTCATGGATAAAATTTTTGCTTTTTGGACAGCCTCGACTTTTAAAACTCAGTTTTTTTCCTCCCCCACTTTTTTGAAGCCGGCTTTCAGGAATTGGCGATTCAAACGGGCTATGTGGGCCAGGCTGACACCTTTAGGACACTCGGCTTCGCAGGCTCCCGTATTTGTGCAGGACCCAAATCCAAGCTCATCCATTTTAGCCACCATATTCCAGGCCCGCTGCAATCCTTCCATCTGCCCCTGAGGCAACAAAGCATACTGGGAAACTTTGCCCGCAACAAAGAGCATTGCTGAGGAGTTTTTGCATGCAGCCACGCAGGCTCCACACCCGATGCATTCGGCAGCATCAAAGGCTTCTTCGGCATCTCTCCTGGCAACCGGGTATGTATTCGCGTCGGGGACAGCGCTCACATCCACATCCACAAATCCGCCGGCTTCCATAATTTTTTCAAAAGCGCTGCGGTCAACAACAAGGTCTTTAATCACCGGAAAAGCACGGGCTCTCCAGGGTTCTACAATGATAGTATCGCCATCGCGGAAAGCTTTCATGTTGAGCTGGCAGGTGGTCGTTTCCTCTCCAGGGCCATGGGGCCGTCCGTTAATCATCATCGCACAGCTCCCGCAGATGCCTTCCCGGCAATCATGCTCAAAAGCTACCGGGTCTTGGTCTTCCACAATAAGCTTCTCATTCAATGCATCCAGCAGTTCCAGGAAAGTCATATCCTGCGAGGCATCGTCCAGATGATACGTTTGAAAACCTCCCTCATCTTTCGGACTTGCCTGACGCCATATTTTTAAAATAAGTTTCATGGTTTCTTCTTTTTATGGTCTCTACTTATAGCTTCTTTGTTTTACCGTAACGTATTTATAGTTAAGCGGCTCTTTATGCAGTTTGGGTTCCTTATTGTCGCCCGCATACTCCCAGGCAGCAACGTACATATATTCATCGTCGTTACGCAGGGCCTCCCCGTCTTCTGTCTGATACTCTTCGCGAAAATGGGCGCCACAGCTTTCTTCACGGTTAAGGGCATCCCTGAGCATCAACCTTGAAATTTCAAAAGATGCAGCTACTCGAAGCGCTTTCTCAAGAGGTTGGTTCATGCTACCTGTTGACCCTGATATTTTCAAATCTTTATAAAAACGCTCTTCTACCTCGTTTACCATTTTCAGTCCTTCTTTCAGGCCTTGTTCATTGCGGGTCATACCGCCATGATTCCACATGATTTTTCCAAGTTCCTTGTGAAAAGCCAGCGGTGTGGTCGTACCATTAATATTCATCAACCGGTCAATCCGTTCGCGGGCTTCTTTTTCAGCCTTTTCAAATTCAGGATCATCGATCGGAAGCCGGGGATTTTTAATTTCATCCGCCAGGTAATCCCCGATAGTATAGGGTAAAATAAAATAACCGTCGCCACTTCCCTGCATAAGGGAACTGGCCCCTAACCGGTTGGCGCCGTGGTCGGAGAAGTTGGCCTCCCCGATAGCAAATAAGCCGGGAACAGTTGTCATCAGGTTATAGTCCACCCATAAGCCGCCCATCGTGTAATGGCCTGCGGGATAAATTTTCATGGGTTGTTTATACGGATTTTCCCCGGTAATTTTCCGATACAAATCAAAAAGGTTTCCATATTTATCCCTGATCGCTTTTTCGCCCTGTTCTTTGATGGCATCCTCAAAATCCAGGTAAACGGCGTAGCCTGTTTCTCCCACACCATAACCGGCATCGCATCGTTCTTTAGCTGCCCGGGCCCCTATATCTCTTGGCACAAGGTTCCCAAAGGCGGGATACCTACGCTCCAGGTAATAATCCCGTTCTTCTCTGGGAATATCACCGGGGGCTCGTTTATCATTCTTTTGTTTGGGCACCCATACCCTGCCGTCATTTCTCAACGACTCAGACATAAGAGTAAGTTTTGACTGATAATCATTCAATTGGGGGATTGAAGAAGGATGAATCTGAATAAAACTCGGATTGGCAAACAAGGCGCCTTTTTTGTAAGCCGCATAGGCCGCTGCCCCACTTGAATTAACAGCAAGGGTGGAAAGGAAATAAATCGTTCCATAACCGCCGGTGGCCAAAACTACAGCATGGGCTGAGTAGCGTTCCATTTCGCCTGTTACAAGGTTGCGGCAAACTATACCGCGGGCTTTCCCGTCTTTCACAACAATTTCCAGCATCTGGCGGCGCTCATACATGGTGACCGTTCCTTTAGCTATTTCGCGCTTCAGCGCGGAATAGGAACCCAGCAGCACCTGCTGGCCGGTTTGCCCGGAAGCATAAAACGTACGGGAAACCTGTACCCCGCCGAAAGAACGCGTGGCCAAAGTTCCGCCGTATTCGCGGGCAAAAGGCACACCCTGTGCCGTAAGCTGATCGATAATGTTGTTGCTGACCTCGGCGGCCCGATACACGTTGGCTTCGCGGGCCCGGAAATCCCCTCCTTTAATCATGTCATAAAAAAGGCGGTAATCAGAGTCGTTGTCATTCCGGTAATTCTTGGTGGCATTAATACCTCCTTGGGCAGCCACGGAATGCGCCCTACGGGGAGAATCCTGGTAGCAAAACACTTTCACATTATAGCCCATTTGTCCCAGGCTGGCGGCAGCAGCGGCGCCGGCCACCCCGGTTCCCACCATAATAATATCCAGTTTTTTCTTGTTGGCGGGACTTACCAGTTTAAGCGAATCTTTATGTTTTTTCCACTTTTCGGCAAGTGGTCCTTCGGGTATTTTTGAATCTAATAAAGCCATTATTTATATCTTTTTATCGAGTTACACCATAGATTGAATCATTACGAAAAGAGGAATAAAAGCAAACCCACCGGCAAACAGGATAGTAATTATCAAACCTATGACGTTCCATATGTCGCGCCATTTACGGTTGCTCCATCCAAGGGTTTGAAAAGCGGACCATACACCATGATATAGATGTAAACCCAAAGCTAAGGCCCCAACGACATAGATGCCCACCAACCATTTCCATTCAATAAACTTAGTAGTTACCAGGTTATAGGCATTTTCCACATCCCCTTCTAATCCGGTAGGAGTGTGCAGCAGCGGATCGCCGGTAAATTTCATCTTCCAAAAAAAGTTGATAAGGTGAATCACCAGGAAGATAAGAATCAAACCACCCAGAATATACATATTCCTGGAGGGCCAGTTACTGCCTGCAGCGGCGTCCAGCTTTTTATACCGCCCCAGGCCTGCATAATTGACATCACGCTTTCGCTGATTTTTAAAAGTAATGATAGAGGCAAAAAGGAAGTGGACTATCAAACCGATGGCAAGAATAGGTTCGATAACGCCAATAATAGGATCAGTAGCCATAAAATGGGCTGCCTGGTTGAATAAAGCTCCTGAATCATCGAACACAATCATGGAATTGACAGTGAGATGAACGATCAAAAAAAGTATCAGAAAAATACCGCTGATACTCATGATAAATTTTTCCCCGATAGAAGAAGAAAAGAAATTGCTCATAGGTTATACAATTAAGATTTAACAATTTGATGCAGAAAATTCAAAATTGATAAAACAAATCGAGTTTGTTTTATATTAGCGGGCTAAATATAAAAACTTATTCAGAAAACCCCAAAGGTTTTACTAAAGATATTTCCTATGTGAATTTCTTTTCAACTTAAATTGATAGAAAAAGAAATAACGGGCTTGAAGTTTGTCGGGACGTCCCGTCCCGATACTTTATTCTTCCAGCCTCTGGCTAGCACCACCGTTAGTTATGAAATCGAAAGTTTGGACGGAAGTCAGAGGCTTCAAGAATAGTACAGAGGCTGTCCAAAAAGTAAAAATTGCATCGCTGAAATAATTCGATACACACAAATAAAAATTAAAACTTAATGATATTCAGCAACTTTCCTTTAGGGAATTTAAGGGTAAAAGTTGCTGAATATCCTACCGGAATGTTTTTGGACAGCCTCCGAACGGTCTGACAAAAAAATGAAATAATTTAGTAGGTAGCTATCTTTACAACTCAATTATTTTATTTTTTGTCTTCTTCTCCATACAACTTCACCACCGGTTTTTCTCCGGCTTTAAGGTATCCGCGGTACATGCCCGCAGTATTGAACGGCTGGTGAATGTGGCCGAATTTATCAAGAATAATCAATCCGCCGTTGACATCGTAATAAACGAATTTTTTGTTTATAACATGGTCTCCGGCCCGCTCCACGGTCCAGTTTTTATACTTCACCAGGGCGTGGATATCATGAGCCACAGCGTAGCGGATAAAATATTCTCCGTGTCCGGTGGCCGATACGGCTACCGTTTCGTTATGGGCATACGTTCCGGCTCCAATAATCGGTGAATCTCCGACACGACCATATTTTTTTCCGCTCATCCCGCCGGTAGATGTTCCCGCTGCCAGGTTTCCTTCTTTGTCGAGGACTACGCATCCCACCGTGCCGAATTTATCGGGCTCTTCAGCTTCCGGGTGTTTATTTTTATAGCGCTCCCACCGTTCTTGTGTGATAAAATATTCATTCGGGACGCTATCCATCCCCTGCTCAAAGGCGAATTTCTCCGCCCCTCTTCGGGCAAACATAACATGCTTCGACTTCTCCATTACTTTTCGTGCTGCACTGATAGGGCTTTTTATATTTCTGACACCGGCTACGGCCCCGGCGTTTTTATCTTTTCCCCGCATAATAGAGGCATCCATCTCTACTTCCCCATCAGCGGTAAGCACAGAACCCTTGCCGGCATTGAACAGCGGGGAATTCTCAAGCACGTGAATCGCGGCCTCTACCGCTTCAACGGCTTTGCCATCATCCTTCAAAACATTCTCGGCTGCTTTTATCGCCTCATTAAGTTTGTTTTTCAAAGCTTTTTCCTTTTCAGGAGATATGTTTTCCTTTTTAATAGCACCGGCGCCGCCATGGATGGCTATGG
>JAIPBX010000081.1 GCA_021738485.1 Bacteroidales bacterium
GCATGATCGGAAGGGCCATACCCGTCCTGCGAAGTACTCAGGCTAAAATCCGCATCAGCGAGATTTTCATTCAGCAACTCTTTAAATTCTTTGGCCGTTCCCACACCACCAATCGAAAGCTTTTTATCATCCTTGTCCAAACGGCCCAGCATATCAAAATTCATCATGGCCGTAATATTTTCAACAGGAAAAGGGGCATTGGTCACAAAATGTTTTGAGCCGATCAGGCCCATCTCCTCGGCACCAAAAGCGACAAAAACAATATTTCTATCCAGAGCGGCCCTTTCATGCTGCAGTTTTCCGGCCAATTCGATAAGCCCTGCTACACCTGAGGCATTATCGTCGGCACCATTGTGTACGGCTGATGTATCGGGATTGCGGGAACCGGAGCCCGGCCCTCCCATGCCAAGATGATCATAATGTGCTCCCACTACGACATATTCATCGCTTCCCGGCGCCGCTAACCGGGCAACAACATTTTGAGTGGTGGCTCTTTCGAGATTTACATCAGCTCTGCCCTTAAGCCTGGTGGGAATAGCAAAACTCTGCGGGCTGTGAGTCTCAGTCAATTTATTTTCAAGTCCGGAGATACTTTTGTTCGTCCCGGATAATATCTTATCCGCAAGTGCCCGGGTAATTGTCAGTACGGGAATATCCGCTTTAGTAGCTGTTTTATCATAAAATATCCGTGGCAATTGATCTTTCTCATTCATGCCCACCGGCGTGACAAAAAGCACGCCGCCGGCATTATTATCTTCTGCCGTTACTATCTTACTTCGGGGCATAGCCTGCATTGCATACGGACTATGGGGGTTATCCGGTTGGGGGTCGCCGCGAAACATCATAACCCATTTTCCCTTTGCATCAATCCCTTTGTAATCGTTCCATTGCAGCGTATCTTTGTCGAATTGAAAACCATAACCCGCAAAAACCACATCCGCTGTTAATGATTTATTGGCTGAAAATGAAATAGGAACAAAATCTTTTTTGGGGGTGGCCTTCTCGCCATCTATTTTCAAAAGATTGTTTTTACCGGCTTCCGCCGAATTAATAAGCTCAAAATGTTGAAAGCCATTTTCAGCCATTAAATCAAGACCATAATTTTTGAACTGCCCGCGAATATACTCCGCGGCTTTTTCACCCCCGGATGTGCCGGCTTTTCTTCCTTCCAGCTCATCAGCAGCCAGATAATTTACATGCTGCTTCAGTTCTTTACTTGTAATTTCCGGATTTTGTGCCTCAACACCTCCGTTGAAGTAAAATAAGGCTATAATGCCTAATGTATAAATCCACTTTCGTTTCATAATCTATGTTGATTTTTGTTGGTTTTTTACTAGTTCTTTTTCTCTGCAGGCATTGTGCTCAAACTGCAACGTCACATGCCCAATGCCAAAATTATCATAAAGCAAGTTATCAATTTTTTCCAATAATTCATCTGTATCGCTAATTTTCAAATCCTTTTTCAAGTCCACATGAGCCTCAAAATGTATCTCATTTTCATTCAGCGCCCAGGTATGTACATGGTGGATATTATGCACCTGCTCAATGGCCTCAATTTGGTTTTTAATTTGCTCCAGGTCCAGCTTTTTCGGTGTTCCCTGCATCAAAATATCAATGGTCTCTTTCAAAATGGAGTAGGCTTGTTTCAGGATATAAACCCCGATAAGAACCGTTACCAGCGGGTCCACCCAAAAGATATCATAAAAATAGATTAGCAATCCTCCGGCAATTACGGCGACAGAACTTAAAGTATCGCCAATCAAATGCAGATAAGCAGCTTTGATATTAAGATTAAATTTGGAGTCTTTCTGGAGTATAATAACAGATACCAGGTTAGCAATAAGACCTACCAGTGCAACGGAAAGCATAACAATTCCGTTAATCGGTTCAGGGTTGAAAAACCGCTCCACCGCTTCAACAAAGAGGTAAATGGAAACCCCAACCAGGATAACGGAATTCAGAAAAGCACTTAATATCTCCACGCGCTTGTATCCAAACGTTTTGGAGTGGGTAGCATCCTTTTTACTGAATTTGTGAGCTATATAGGCCATTAAAAGCGCAAGGCCATCGCTTAAGTTGTGTAAGGCATCGGAAAGCAACGACAAACTGTTGGCAACAAGTCCGCCGACAACCTCGGCAACTGTAATCCCCAAATTAAGGATTATACTGATGCGAAGGTTTTTTTCATTGATATTATGATGCTGATGATGTGTGCTCATTATAGCTATATTCAACAAAACACCCTGTGTACCGTTTTTGTTTTTCAACCTAAAACCAAATCCGATAATTAGTGCAGGATAATTACTCAGATATATTCATCAGGGAAACAGGTATAACCTTTTCGGAGAAGTCGCGGCAGGCCCCGATACCAGAGAGAAGTTACCCATGACGAATGGGTTTACGGCCAGATACTTTGCCTGGAAAGACTTCTATCCCCGGCATCATTTTATTATGGAATGAGGGTTTATTTAGACATCATAAAAATTTACATCAGGAATATAGCGGGGTGTGTATCCTGCACAAGTTTGTGTAATTTTGCCAGTGAAAATCCGAAAGGATAGAGAGACGATGTTTTTTTAAACTAAAAATCAAAATTTATTATGGCTTACGTAATAACAGAAGACTGCACAGCATGCGGAAGCTGCATCGATGAATGCCCTGTTGATGCAATTGAAGAGGGTGACATTTATCGAATTGACCCGGATGTATGTACTGATTGCGGGGCTTGCGCAGATGTTTGCCCGGTAGAGGCTATACATCCTGAATAAGGCCTCCATTCAATATAATAGGACAAAAAAGGGTTGCCGGTCGGCAACCCTTTGTGTTTTTATGGCTGGCTTGACCATATTATCTGCTCCCAGCGCACTTATTTAAATTCCTTTTTGAGCTGCTTTACCCATGCTTTTATCCGCTCATTATTTTTTTCGGGTTGGTTATCAATATCCATGACTAAACCTACAAATTGGCCATTTCGCTCCGCTTTGGAAGACTTAAACTCATAGCCTTCTATAGGCCAGCCTCCCACAACAGTGGCTTTTTTCGACACCATTTTATCATATAAATCCCCGAGAGAATCAGCAAATGCAAACGGATAGGCGACCTGGTCGCCAAGTCCGAATAATGCCACTTTTTTGTTAGTGAGATTCACTTCATCAAGTTCCTTGAAAAAATCCGCCATATCATCCTGGATCTCTCCTGCACCCCAGGTTGATCCGCCTATGATAAGGTAATCATAAGCACTAATCATGTCTTTATCGGCGTCGGCCACGTGAATAACATCCGCCTGCTCTTGTCCGAATTGCTGCTGCAGGTCAAGAGCTACCGCTTCTGTATTGCCCATAGCCGAAGCGTAAAAAATTCCTATTTTACTCATTGGTTTTTTATCTTTTGGTTGCTTTGCATTTTATTAACAAGATTCCCGTATATCTGTTCAGAATTATGGCTTAATGAGTCGCTGATATTCAAAGGAAGGATACCCTTTTCTCCCGTTTTCATTATAGAAATCAGTAAATCCCAGCTTATAAAAAATATTCTTATCTTTTTCATGGATAATATAGCTGAGCGGTGAACGCATGGTATAGCTCACATCCCCCGTTTCCACATCTCCCTGCAGATTTTTCCAGTCGTAACCAATCAAATCTGCATAAGGAAATAAGGTCACCGTGTCTGTAACGACCGGATCAACTTCATTAAACGAATATTGCACTTCCGCTGTGGATATCCGCTTACGGTTTCCTAAAACACCTACCACCAAATAAGGGTATGGCTCACCCTCGTTGGTAAAAAGGGTCTTCGTGTACTGGGTAAAAACCAAATCCCAGTTGCCGGATGCCGGTTGAAGGTTTTTCACTTCACCCCCATTTTCAAAGGAAAACATAACCAGGTTCGAGACACTATCTTTTGGTACAGTCGTTTCATGTCGTTCTGTCCCGTCAAGATTAGCAAACTCAATAGTATACACCCCTTCTTCCAGGGTATGGAACTTAATCTTCTTGTAGCCCAGCGTATTTCCTTCCGCATCGATTCCGCGGTCTATCACATACACATCCGGGGAGGGTTTCCGCCAATTTCCGATAGCTGTGGAATCCCTGCTCAAAGAGGGCTTATCAAATACCATTTCCGTATCTCCGGCAGAAGTCACCTTTTCAAATTCTTTTTCGCCTGTATTTCCGGCATACATAAACTTAGCACTGTTCAGAAAAATGCGGTCCCCTTCCGGGAGGCTTTCAAAAGCCAAATCCCATGCGGTCTTTTCATGGCTTGCCACCACCTGATTACTACTCAAATCATAATATTTCCTGTAGATATATTCAGGCGTGAGCTCTACCATATCCAATTTTACCTCATCCGGAATCTGCTCTACCGGATAGGTTTTATCGTCTTCCAAATCCTTCATGCAGGAAGTAAAAGCCAATCCGGCCGCTATTATAAGTATCATCCATCGTATCATAACTAAAAATTATAACTCACATCCATAAAAAACGTACGTCCCCATCGTACCGGCCTTGAACTTCCCGAACCGGAATGCACTCCATCGGTAGTGCCGGTAGTGCGGATATTATTCACATCAAATATATTTTTTACCCCGGCAACCACATCCAGTTTGTTTTCAAAAAAACTCTGGTTCAATGAAAAGTCGAGCATGTGATAATCCGCTTCCGTGTATTTCACATATTCGTTATCAAAAGTAATCTGATATCGTTCCAGCTCCCCGGTATATTTATAATCCAGGTTAAACTGCGTACCGAAAGGCGTAAAATCATAACGCATCTTCAAAACCAACTCCGGGGAAAAAACATAATCTTCGCCGTTTGAAAGGCCCTTGGCAAATTCATTATAACGCCCTATTCGGGAATAGCCTAACGTAAACCCCACAATATCTTTATGCTCGTAATGGAAACGAATCCGATATCCCAGGGTCTTATAAACATCATAATTTTGATAAGAATAATACAGGGAAGTGTCTACCTGTCCGCCGCTGTTGTTAAGCTCAGTACGTTCTATAAGCCCTATGCGGTTTTCGATCGAGTTGTAAAAAAAATCCGGTTCTATCTTAAACCCATAAGCCTCGGTTTTGCGGCTAAAAACACCACTGACCTTGAAATTATCCGAATTTTCCGCCTGCAGATTTTGATTCCCACGGATATCGTGATTCAGATCCTGGAAACTCAAATACAATTCTTTGAGCGAGGGGGCTCTAAACCCTTTCCCATAAGAGGCTCTAAAGTGAAACTGCTCTGAAATATCATACTTAAAATTCAATGAAGGGGTAACAGGTGGATCATATTGCGTATTGTAGGCCAGGCGGGAACCAGCCTGGACCAGTAAATTATCAAAAAACCTGTACTTCAAACTGGCAAACAACGCATAATCATTAATCGTCTGATTGTTTTTTTCAATTTTCGAACCCCGGCCCGATTCCATGCTAATATCATATCCTATCTGATACCTAAGGCGGGTAGTATCTCTCTTATTCCTGCTCATAGTCCCCCTGAATTGCCAGGCATGAAAGGTGCTGGTGTCAAGGTCGTCGGGGTTATCGACAAGTTTCTTTTCCTGGGTATAAAGATTTTTTTGATACACTTCCTTATTGCGCCTGTAAAAGGAATAAGAAAAACTCAAATCCACATAATTGCGGTTCGAAATATTTCCCGTAAGGCTGGCTTTCTGACTAGCGCGCCATGTTTTATAATACCCGTCCCGGGCTCGGTAATAATAATATCCTTCATCAGTGTTTACAGCCCTGACAGGTGGTCCTTTATCAAGGACTGTTTCTCTGAATAGTCTGGAGGCCAAGCGAAGGCGCAAATCCTCATATGCATGTTTGTACTTAAAATCTCCGAAGTATTGTTCTTTGGGCTTCCATTGTACATTACGTGAAGTATCTTTTATATTGTATCCATCAAAGAAATTCCTTCCACCGGAAAAAAGAAAGCTATCATCCTGCCTGGAAAAGGCCACACTGGCATCGATATTGTATCGTCCCACCGATTCATAATAGGTATTGATCGTTCCTTCCAGATTGTCCCTGACATGGTCTTTCGTAATAATATTGATAGCTCCGGCCAGGGCGTTAGTGCCATAGCTCACTGACATCGGTCCTTCCACTATCTCGATGCGCTCCACATTATTTAAATTCAACTGACTTAAATTCAAGTCTCCGTTCATGCGCCCAATAACGGGCACGCCATCAACAAGGATTTTTACATTTTCACCGCTAACGCCCTGCAGGCTGAGGCTACTTCCCAAAATATTATCCTGACTGATCTTAAAATTCAGCTCTGAGGCCAGCATATCGCGCAGATTATTGGCGGCCTTCATTTTAATTTTTTTGGAATCCAGCACTTTAATCTTATAGATGGAATTGTCAGTACGTTCGGGGGTGTATTGCCCGGTAATAACAACCTCCTCCATATCAAGCGCCGAAGGTTTTAAGAGGTAAGTAACCTTCTTGCCCGGAGTAATCGTATCATGCAGGGTTTCGTAGCCTACATAAGAAATTGTCACTTCTGATTTGCTCTTTACAGTTGTGTGAACTTTCCCCTGTTCATTTGTAATAGCTTGTCGCTGAAAAGAGCCATCCAGCGCTTCAATCTTCAAATGAGCATAAGAAACAGGTTGCTTGCTTTCCTTATCAAGGACAGTAATCTTTGTTTGCTGAGCCTCAGCGTATGAAGGCATCAGCAAACAAAGTACCGTTAAAAAAAATAGTGCCTGTCGCAATTTATCCATTCATCACTTATCTAATCATCACTTTTTGCGAGATTGTTTGGCTGCCTTGAACAATGGTAAGCATATATACCCCTTGCCGGATATCGCTAACAGGTACCCGGGCATGTTGGCCGTTTAGCCTTTGCTCAACGATCAATTTTCCTGTCAAATCATATAGGCGTACCACTGCCTGGCGATCAAACGACCCTTCCAGGTTCAGATATTGCTTTGCCGGATTCGGGTAAACCTTAACATTTTCTTGATTGCCGCTTACACCTTCTACATCAGCCGTTGAAACCTCTTCTACTTCAAAAACGACTTTTCCTGTGCTACTTCCTTCAAATTTAGTGAAGCGAAGCTTATAAATAGCGCCTGAATGGGAGGTTGCAAAGAAAAGCGTGGAATCATCCACAACATAAGTGAAAGTACCCATATCAAACTCTTTCCAGTCGTAACCAATAACTGATCGCGATGTATCAAGGTCTAGCATATTCCACTGCTCAAACTCGGGAGCCACGGAAGTATATTCGGCAACGCCTGTATTGAAATTATTCAGTACGCCGGTTACGGTATAGGGCGTTGTTCCGTCGATCATGGCTGTGTAGCGCGTAAAAAGTATATCCCATGTATCAGAAGCCGGTTCTCTATCTACTACCTGGCCGTCTGCAAGTGAATAATACACATAGTTTTTATCCGTATAAGGTTTTACGTCCAGTTCCACACTTTGTTCATTTTGCCCATTCAAATCGGCATACCGGAAATAGTAAGTATTCTCGGTGGATATTTTCTTCTCTATCCAGATTTTTTTGAAAGAACCGTTGCCCATTTTCAGGACATAAAGTGAATCACCGATGACATCGTGGGTATTCATGTTATAAATTCCCCATCCGTAATCGGGATGACCAAGGGCAAAACGTTCAAAAGCGCTCTGCTGCCAATCCGTTTCATGGTTATACATGGCAGGCCATTGCGAATATCCGGCAGTATCCAACGAATTCCAATCAGAGGTATCACCGTTCGGATAAGTCTTTAATATGGCTCCGCTTCCATCGTTGATAAGGATAGAAGAGCTGAAAGGATCGGTCTGAAAAGCCAAATCCCAGTTTGCTCTCGGTTCTGATTTTACTTCCCCGTTTTCAAATGAGTAATAAACGTCATTGGCATAATTAGCTTCCATGGTTATGGAATCGCTTTCCTGTCCTATAATAAATGCCGGTATTATTAAAAAAGCTATTGTAATTAATCTGAGTTTCATAATATTGTTTTTTTAAAAATTAGAAATAGGGTTGTCCAAAAACTGTCCCGAAGGATATTCAGCACGTTTTCCCCTTAAATTCTCCCGGTAGAATAACCGGGACTGGCTCTAAAGGAAAAATACCGAATAACAATAAGTTTTAATTTGTATTTGGGTGCACCGAATAAATTCAGCAATAAATTTTTTTACTTTTCGGGCAACCCTTGAATGAATTCATTGCCATAAAATTATGAGAAAATTCGGTTATAACCTGAATATGGGAGGGCCACGCTGGCTAATCTCAAAAATAACCGGTTGTGATTGGTATACTACTTCATAAAAAGACTTCTCAAAATAGAGGGGCAATGCGATTATGCCTGTCATTGAAGTCAGGTTATTGAAAGCTGCAACAAATCCGGGTAAAAGCTCTTGCTGCCCATCCTGCTTGTAATCCAAAACGGACTTTCCGGTTTTGGAAACATAAATCGGCTGAATTTGGTAGATGAGGCGTTTTCCGAATACCTGATGTTGATGGAAATTCACCAATATCCCCACAAACATCCATCCGATGGCTACAATAAAAAGGCTCGTTATCAGCTTCCTAAACCTGCTACTTACTTTCATACAATCCTTCTTACAATTTCATCTGTTAAAAGATTCAAATATAAATGAAGTTCAAAGGTCATAAAAAGTTTACTAAAAAACATATTAAATCAAAAGTTTGTTTTTATATCTTTTCTTAGAAAGCGATAACATTGTCAACCGGTCTCATTCCTGCATCATTATTTACTGACATCCGAGGGATTTATTAAATTGTTTATCAGCGCATAAACCGTTAACCCGGAAACCGTGTAAACTCCCAGTTTGCGGGTAATGTTTTTTCGGTGGGTAATTACCGTATGCGGACTCAGGAACAAATCTTCCGCAATTTGCTTGTTGGTCTTACCAATAGCTACTTGTTTTAATATATTAATTTCCCGCTGGGTCAGTTCCCGGTCATTATTCCCAAACAACCTGTCATTCATCCAGCTCTCTTTCCATGCTTCCAGTTTTCTCATCATCTCTTCATCATTAATATTAGAAACAACAGCATCATGGAAAAAAGCAGGTACTTCCCCCGTTTCATTCTCAGGGATAAGAGCAATCAAAACCATATCCGAAAGTTGCTTCAGCATATTTTCGTCACCGGCTATCTCTCTGAAAAGGGTATTCTGAACAAAAATAACCTCAAACTGGCTTTTCCTGTAGCTGGCCAGAAAATCCTTCACGGCACGAAATTCTTCCAGCCTGGTCTGATCAAAATATTCGCTCAAAAAACTTCGCAAACCCTTTCGGAGCATTAATGCATCTGATATGATTGCAATCTTTTGCCCGGCCATGCTATTGCTGATTTTGACGCTCCCTGTTATACAACTCCTGTAGTCTCTCTTCCTGCCTGGCAATAATCGGTACGATAAGCTTATCTTCCAGCAATGCATGATCATTCAAATCTTTCTCAAGATTGAATAACTCTATAAGAATTTTATGACACAAAAGAGAATTTTCCACCGGCGGGAGATATTTTATTATAATGTTTTTCAGATCATACAATTTTTGCTCTACGTTATCATGCTCATTAGCGTAGTCATTAATATTGTATTCGTTCATTTTTTGATAAAGCTTATCGCTAATCACTCCTTCATGATATGCCTGGGCAACCCGAAGCACATAAGGGAACACCGCATCTTCTTCCCGCTTGATGTGATCGGTAAGTTCCTGCTTGTATACATAAAAAAAGTTATTAAGCACATCAATATTTTTCCTGTCCAGTTTACACTCCGTAACCATCTGATTAATGAGTGCTTCTATCTCAGGGACCTTTTCTTCCAGGTAATAATTATGAGTATTTCTCAGGTAATCGACGGCTAATTGGGCCGGAAAATCCTCAATATTGCTGCTTGGCACATAATCTTCATCAATAAATGAGTTGGCTATCTCAACAAAAAAGTCAGCATCCAGGTTATATTCCCCACAGACTTCCTGAATGGTTTTGTCGCCGAAGCCTAATTTTATTCCAAAGCGATCCAATACAAACAACAATAGATAATTAAGATGCACAAGGTCTGCCATCTTCATTGATTTCGAAATCATTTTCCGATCCATAAGCCTGTATAGTTTTGTGCAAAAATAATTATTTAAATTGGTTTAAATTATGAAATAAAAGAAGGGCTTATCACTTCAAATATTTGATTAATTTTGCACCGTATGCAGGTTTTTGAGAAGATTAAATATACCAGGGAATTTATCAATGCCCGAAAAGCAGAAGGGAAAACCATAGGGTTTGTCCCGACTATGGGGGCTTTACATGAAGGACATCTTTCCCTGGTCGATCAGGCTAAAAAAGAGACACATATCATTGTGGTAAGTGTGTTTGTTAATCCTGCTCAATTTAATAATCCTGATGATCTTCAAAAGTATCCGCGGGATATGGAAGGAGATATGCAAAAGCTCAAACAGCGAGGAGTTGATGTTGTCTTTGCCCCCTCCGAGCAGGAAATGTATCCCGAAAAAACCTCGCGAACATACGACTTCGGACATCTCGACAAGGTGATGGAGGGAAAACACAGGCCGGGACATTTCAATGGGGTGGCCCTAATCGTTCACAAACTTTTTGATATTATCCATCCCGATAAAGCCTTTTTTGGAAATAAAGACTACCAGCAGCTAGTCATAATAAAACAGCTTACACGGCAGGAGAACCTTCCCGTGGAGGTGGTAGGCTGCCCGATTCTGAGAGAGCCTGACGGATTAGCTATGAGCTCCAGAAACCAAAGACTCACCCAGCAGGAAAGAAAGATTGCCCCGGTTTTATATCAAACCCTGAAAAAGGCTGTAGAATTAAGAAATCACCAAACAGTTGATGCGGTTAAACGTTTTGTAACTGAAGAAATAAAAAAAACCAAAGCTATAGAGTTGGAATATTTTGATATTGCGGATAGCAATACCTTAACCTCCATTAACAAATGGAGTGAATCTGATAACCCCAGGGGGTTTATTGCTGCCTGGCTGGGAGATGTGCGATTGATTGATAATATGGCATTTAACTAGTGGCAAAAGATGTATTATGCAAATAGAACTTTTAAAGTCTAAGATTCACAGAGCTACCGTAACGCAGGCAAATTTAAACTATATCGGTAGTATCACGATTGATGAATCCCTGATGGAAGCAGCCAACCTGATAGAATTCGAAAAAGTACAGGTGCTGAATATCAATAACGGGGAGCGTTTTGATACATACATTATAAAAGGTGAAAAGAATTCAGGGGTGATTTCCCTGAATGGTGCCGCAGCACGTAAGGTAGTGGTTGGCGATCTGGTGATTATAGCTTCTTATGCTACCATGGAGTTTAGTGAAGCAAAATCTTTTAGTCCGGAAGTGATTTTTCCGGATGAAAAAAATAAAATCTAAATTTTGAAAAAAAACATTTTTAAAGCCCTGAAATTTTTACTTTTCCTGGGGATAGGAATATTTTTTATCTGGCTTTTCGTCCGAAACCTGACCCCTGAACAGAAAAGGGATATTTATCACTCTTTCGTAAAAGCTGATTTCACCTGGTTTTACATCTCCATGGTTGTCGGAATTGCTAGTCACTTTTTAAGAGCTATGCGTTGGAAGATGCTCCTCAAGGCTATGGGCTATAATCCGTCCAACAAAAACATCACTATGGCTGTTTTTATCGGGTATCTGGCTAACCTTGCCTTACCCCGCCTCGGAGAGGTGAGCCGTTGCGGGACCCTCACACGGTACGAAAAAATCCCTTTTCAAAAAGGGTTTGGAACCGTCATCACTGAAAGAGCCCTGGATATGGTTACTTTTCTTCTTCTTTTCTTCATTACAGTAATTATTCACTTTGCCCGCATTAAGGAATATTTGGATGAGAGAGTGCTCGATCCCCTGGATGAAAAACTCGCAACTCTTCAGCATGCCAATTACTTTATATACATAATCATTGGTGTTCTTGTAGCCACTGCTATTTATCTCTATTCCATCCGTAACAAGTTTGAACATTTCTACCTGTATATTAAGTTTAGAGAAACTGTGAAGGGATTGTTTGAAGGAATTAAATCACTGCTGAAAATCGAACGGCCCCTGTTATTCATTCTTTACACCCTCTTAATATGGGGTTCGTACTGGATGATGACTCATGTGGTATTTATGAGCATGGATGTAACTGAAAATCTAAGCCTTAACGCAAGTCTCGTTGTTTTAATGTTTGGATCCATCGGCATTATACTGGTACAGGGAGGCATAGGTCTTTATCCTGCCATTGTTGCCGAAACCCTCGTCTTATATAATATCCCGGAAGTGAATGGCTATGCCCTGGGTTGGCTGTTATGGTCGGCACAGCAAGTAATTATTATATTACTGGGATCAATGTCTTTTGGCCTTTTACCTATTTTAAATAAATTCAATAAAGATGAACAACTTAAATATCATACAATCAAAGATTCTTGATTGGGAACAACTCAATCCCAATCTGGCGCGCTGGCGTTTTAAAAACTATAAAATTGTTTTTACAAACGGTTGCTTTGACATTCTCCACAGGGGGCATATTGAATATATGGCCAAAGCTGCCGATCTGGGCGATATCCTTATCCTGGGACTAAACAGCGATGCTTCGGTTCAGATGCTTAAGGAAAAAACAAGGCCGGTTATTAACCAGGAATCACGCGCCATGACCCTCGCTTCCTTAAAGTTTATTGATGCAGTGGTTTTATTTGATGAGGAAACCCCTTATGAACTTATCAAACATATTCAGCCCGATATTCTGGTGAAGGGAAAAGATTACCAGCCCCAAGATATCGCAGGTGCTGATATTATTCAAGCCAAAGGGGGCCAAATCGAAACTATAGAATTGGTGGATGGCTATTCGACCTCCAAAATCATTGAAAAAATCCGTAACGCATAAAACATTGCCCTCATGGCAAAATCCAGCACCCGATATTATTGCCAGCAGTGCGGCGCTCAGTCCTCCCAATGGATCGGCAAATGCCCTTCCTGCGGAGCCTGGAATTCATACATAGAAGAGGTTATAGAAAAAGAAAAAACCACCTCCCACAAAAAAGTTCCCGGCACAAAAAAGGCCCAACCCCAGCGTATTTCGGAAATCGTTTTTAATAATGACCAGCGTATCGTCCTTGCAGACCAGGAGTTCAACAGGGTAGTCGGTAACGGCCTTGTACCCGGCGGGGTTACACTTATCGGCGGCGAGCCAGGTATTGGCAAATCCACGCTTCTGTTACAAGTGGCAATGAATTCTCACAACAAAAAATTCCTGTATATTTCAGGAGAAGAGAGCGCGCGGCAAATAAAACTGAGAGCCAAACGCATTGGAAAAAATAACCCGGACGTCTACGTGCTCACCGAAACTGCTCTCAATAGCATCATCGATCATATCCGGGATATAAATCCCGATATCATAATCGTCGACTCAATACAAACGTTGTATTCGGAAAATATTGAATCATCTGCCGGCAGCATCTCCCAAATTCGTGAATGTGCCTCTGAGTTACAACAATATGCAAAGCATCTTAACATTCCTGTATTGTTAATTGGCCATATCACCAAGGAAGGACAGCTTGCAGGGCCCAAAGTTCTTGAACATATGGTTGACACCGTGCTGCACTTTGAAGGGGACCGGCACTATGGGTATAGAATTTTGCGGACACTAAAAAACCGGTATGGTTCTACTTCAGAGTTAGGTATTTATGAAATGAATAACGACGGGCTTCGGGAGGTGGCCAATCCCTCGGAGATTCTTCTTTCCCACAGAGACGAAAACCTCAGTGGGATTGCTATCGCTGCAACAATAGAAGGTTTACGTCCTATGCTGATAGAAACACAGGCGCTTGTATCCACCGCAGCCTATGGAACACCCCAGAGAACTACCACCGGTTTCGACACACGCCGCCTGAATATGTTGTTGGCGGTGCTGGAAAAAAGAAACGGCTTTCGGTTGGGAGTGAAGGATGTTTTCCTCAATATCGCAGGAGGTCTTACAGTAGATGACCCCGCCATAGACATGGCTGTGGTAGCTTCCGTTTTATCTTCTAATGAGGATAAACCTATTGACAAATTTACCTGCTTTGCTGCAGAAGTAGGTTTATCGGGAGA
This sequence comes from Bacteroidales bacterium, assembly GCA_021738485.1. Taxonomy (GTDB): domain Bacteria; phylum Bacteroidota; class Bacteroidia; order Bacteroidales; family JAIPAH01; genus JAIPAH01. The sequence continues at coordinate 14,100 of JAIPBX010000081.1, forward strand.
AATCAGAAGTATCAACAGGGTGGATCAGCGCATTAAAGAAGCCGATAAGCTGGGTTTTAAAAGAATATTTATTTCAAAATATAATTACCAGGCCATCGAGCCGAAACATTACGATATTGAAATCATACCCCTTGCTTCTATCAATCAGTTTTATGACCGTCTTTTTTAACCTTCCGGATAGTTTTTCCATCTTTTTCATCATTATTTCGATAGGGTATTGTCATTTCAAAAATAAAATGTATATTTGCACTCGCTTTTGAGAAAAGCATTCAATAAACGAGGAATACAAAATATTTCATCACATTTTTCATTGTTCTTTGGTTTTTTCTTTATAGTTTTGCAACCCCGTTTTTCAGGCGGGATTGTGGACAAGGGAATACCCATGGACACAACGTTCTTTGACAAATTTGAGAAGAAACAGTAGTTACCTGGAGCCCGTCATTTTTTTGACGTTGCGATAGAAGGATTCAAACACACTTAA
>JAIPBX010000082.1 GCA_021738485.1 Bacteroidales bacterium
ATACCAGTGCTAAAAAGGCGATAGTAAGCCACAACATCCATTTTATCCCAACGGCCTCGCGGTATTCTTTAATGCGCCGTTGAAATGACGATTGTTGCTGCAAGTCATTTCTTCGTCCATTGAAGGAAACGTAACTGAGTAAAATCGTGGCTCCGAAGTAAAAGATAAGAAAAAGATGAAAGCCGACGCTGATGGAGCTATGAGCCGTCTCCACTATCTGCCAGACTATACCCGTTGAAATAACAGACGCAATCACAATACCGGTGATGTACCATAATAATTCCCGTGAAAGTCTTTTGTGCAGATTGTTTATATGGACTTGATTGTTACTCATAAGTGTCGGTTTTATTACATTCTTTACTTATTGAAAACCTCTGTTCTAGAACAGCGTGATGGAATTAACTTTCAGATCAATAGCTTTGTTCATTTCAGAAAAAATTATTTAAATTTGAAATAAATAATTAGTTATCGCTACTTTCACTTAATTACGTGATTGGAGTAGCAAATTTTAGCAGGCATGGATGAAGATATACATAGCCAGGATAAGTTGAAAGAGCGGATTAAAGAGCTGAATTGCCTGTATCGTCTTTCAAAGCTGACCGATGAGCATGAGCTCTCCAGGGAAGAATTTTTACAATCGGCGGTAGAACTTATTCCTGGGTCCTGGAAATACCCCAAGATCACCTGTGCCCGGTTATCAATCGATAACACAGAATATAGAACCAGGGGATTTAAGGAGACCCCCTGGAGGCAAACGGCAGCCATTTATGTCGACAAGGAGAAGCAGGGATTTGTGGAGGTTTTCTACTTAAAAGAAATGCCACAATTGGATGAAGGTCCGTTTTCGAAAGAGGAACGTAACCTCCTGGATACCTTTGCCAAAAACCTGGGCAATAATCTGGAGCGCCTGCAAAAAGAAGAAAGATACCGCGCTGTTTTTGAAAATACAGGATCAGCTACGGTTATTCTCGAAAAAGACGGGACAATCTCCCTTGCCAATCAACGCTTTGCAGAACTTGCAGGTTATGCTATCGAGGAGATAGAAAATAAAATGAAATGGATAGAATTCGCAGTAGAAGAAGACCTTTCCTGGATGTGGGAGCAGCACAGCCTCAGACGACAATCTACTGATAATGCCTTAAAAGAATACGAATTCAGATTTGTCGATAAAAACAAGAAAATAAAGGATATTCATCTTATTATAGATACTATAATAGGTACCGATAAAAGTGTGGCATCTTTAATCGATGTTACGGCACGTAAAAGTGCAGAACGGGAGCTGCGGAAATTATATGACAATTTCTTTCATATTTTCAATTCCAGTCCGGCCGCCCTGGCACTTACCAGCGTCAAAGATGGTAAGTTCTTAACCATAAATGAAGCCTACATCGAAATCATGGGGTATGAGCGCGAAGAAATTATTGGGAATACAGTGAAAGATCTGTCCATTTATGTTAATGAAGGCGAGAGAAAAACATTGGTTCAGAAACTGAAAGATAACGGAAGGGTTAGAAATTTTGAATTACTGGTGCGCACCAAATCAGGGAATCAGCGATACCTGTTAGTTAGCATGGAACAGGTAAGTTATGAAAAAGAAGAGGCTATAATCTCCACCTTTATTGATATTACAGATCGAAAACTAGCTGAAAAAAATCTGCAAGACAGCGAGCAAAAATTCCGGGATATTTTCAATCATATCAGTGATGCCGTTATTATTATTAACATGCAAGGCAGTATCATAGAAGTAAATGATATTGCCTGTGACAGACTTGGCTATTCACGTGAGGAGATGTTAAAAATGAGCCCAATGGACATTGATACTCCGGAATATGCAAAATATGCCAAAGATAAAATCCAAAAGATTGAGCAAGAAGGCGAACTGACTTTTGAATCCGTGCATCGCCGCAAAGACGGTTATGAGTTTTCGGTGGAAGTGAATGCCCGTTTAACAGAATATGAAGGAGAAACCGCAATCATTAGTATGGTTCGCGATATCTCCGAGAGAAGAAAGATGGAAAAAGTGAAGCAACTGCTATACAAGCTTTCTCAACTATCAATGACTGCGCAAAGCCTTCAGGAATATATCAAAAGCCTTCATGAGGAACTCGGGCAAATCATGAAAGCCGAAAATTTCTACATTGCCCTTTATGATGAAAATACCGATACGTATACACTGCCATATCACGTGGATGAATATGAAGATTTCTCCAGCGGGAAAAATATTTCTCTTAAGAATTCACTCACTGATTATATCCGTAAAAAAGGCGAAGCCCGGCTGATTACCGGGGAAATTGAAGAAAAACTAAAAGACCAAAACGAAATTCATTTAATAGGAACCCCATCGCCGGTATGGATAGGAGCTCCAATAGTCGATTCTTCAAGTAATAAAGTAACAGGCGTTATTGCCCTGCAGGATTATCACGATGCCGATGCTTATGACGAAGAGGATGTAAACATCCTGAATATCGTCGCTACAAATATTGGAATATTCATCGAGAGAATAAGAAACCTCGAACAGCTAAAACTTCTGAGTCGCTCCATAGAGCAGAACCCGGTGATTATTATAATCACAGACCCTAAAGGGACAATCGAATACGTAAATCCGGCTTTCACACAAATCACCGGTTATACGCTTAATGAAGCAAAAGGAGAAAATCCCCGTATCTTACAGTCAGGCTATCACACCGGGGAGTTTTATAAAAATCTTTGGGAAACCATACTATCGGGTAAAAACTGGGAAGGTGAACTGCATAACAAGAAAAAAAGCGGGGAGCTTTATGTGGAACAGGCCATCATTTCACCTATCCTTGATGAAAGCGGACAAATCGCACACTTTGTGGGAGTCAAAGAGGATATTACCGAAAAGAAAAACATGGTTGAAGACCTGAAACAGGCCAAAGAAAAAGCTGAGGAAAGTGATCGCCTGAAGTCGGCTTTCCTGGCCAATATGAGTCACGAAATAAGAACTCCGATGAATGGTATTTTGGGATTTACCGATCTGCTTCAGGAACCGGAACTGACCACCGACGAAAAGGACCAGTACATCAACATGATACAAAAAAGCGGTAAGCGAATGTTGAATACTGTGAATGATATTGTAGAAATCTCGAAAATAGAAGCCGGAATTATCAGCCTTGAACCTGATAATATTAATGTCAATACATGTATAAAAGATTTGGCTCAGTTTTTCGAGCCGGAAGCGGAGAAAAAAGGCCTCGAGTTAAAAATTGACCCGTTATTGCCCGAACACGCCTCTGAGCTATATATTGACCAAAACAAATTTGAATCCGTCCTCTCTAACCTCATTAAGAATGCCATCAAATATACGAATCAGGGGTCTGTCCATGTAGGTTGCTTTCTGCGGGAAACGCATGTCGAATTTTATGTGCAGGATAACGGGATAGGCATTCCTAAAGAAAGGCAGGCAGCCATTTTCAAGCGGTTTGAACAGGCCGATATTTCTGATACCAGAGCTTTCGAGGGCTCCGGGTTGGGACTGGCTATTTCGAAAGCTTATGTCGAAATGTTTAACGGCGATATATGGCTCGAATCAGAAGTAAACCAGGGGTCAATCTTTCATTTTACTGTTCCTTTGGGGAAAAAGGCAGCAAAAGAAACGGATGCAGACCTGGACACCAGTGAAGAAAAAGAAAAGTCCAAAAAAGGTATGAATAATTCAAATAACAAGCTAAAAATACTGATTGCCGAAGATGATGAAGACAGTTACGCGTACCTTACAGCTATTCTTAAAAAATGGGAGGGTCTTTTCCTGAGGGCAGTAACAGGTACTGAAGCAGTGGAAAAATATAATCAAAATCCTGATATAGACCTTATCCTTATGGATATTAAATTGCCTGGAGGGGATGGGTATGAGGCCACGCGTAAAATTCGGGAACACGACTCTAAGGTGCCAATTATTGCTCAAACAGCTTATGCTATGAGCGGCGACAGGAAAAAAGCCCTCGATGCCGGTTGCAATGATTATATAGCTAAACCTATCAAAAAGAACGAACTGATTGAGAAAATCAATAATCTCACTAAAGGATAATTTTCATAAAAATTGTATCATAGTTTTGAGATCAGTCTAAAAAGCCTTAACCCCTCTAAATCCCAAGGGGACTTTTTCAAACTGTTGATTTTTGGATCGGCCTCATATATATCAGAATATGTTAATGAAAAAGCAACCTGAAACAGGTGTTTTTCATCCTGTAAATAAATGTTAATCATATGATTCATTTAAGATATATTATTCTTTCGCTGTCAATGCTGCTGATGATTGCTTCATGCCAAAAAGAGAGCTATACGAATTCGGGCAATGAAAACCACAATATCCAAGAGCTTTGTAAAGCGAACCAATCAAAAATCTCCGTAAAACAAGGTGTGGCCGGAACCCTCATTATGAAGGAGGGCAATTGCATGCCGATGATTGGAAATGGAGAAAACCCCAACCCATGTCTCTCCTACCCCGTAGAAAGAACTATCCAGGTTTATGAACCCACATCTCCGGAAGAAGCCGAAGGGCGCGGCCCCTCTTTTGAGGAAGTGCATACCAAACTTGTAGTGGAAACAAATTCGGATGAGGACGGCTTTTTCCAGGTAGAACTAGATACAGGCCGCTATTCGCTGTTTATCATCGAAAAAGGGAGGTATTACCGTAACATGTTGAAGGACAATCTTATTGGCCCGGTTACTGTAGAAATTGACAGCGTAACCATAGAAAATCCGGTGATTGATTATGCGGTGTATTGATATTAGAACACCAAAAGAAATAATTGAATTACTGAGTATTTTTTTATAGATTCGTTTGCGCAAAGTATTAATAATGAAACCGGAGAAGACAATTCACGTATAAAAAATTAAATCATAAATAAAAATCCATACCCATGAAAACTTTAAAACATTTAGGAATCGTCGCAGGAATTGCTTTTGTAATAGGCATGTTTCTTTGGGTTGCTGAAAGCTTAAGCGAAGGAATCCCTGCTTATTATGAATTGCATCACATTCTGATTGAAATTGCTTTTGCAACCGGGGCGATTTTTGTCGTCTACTCCAGTATCTATTTCTTCCTTAGGTTGGTTTTTTATCTGTCGAGGCATAAGAAAGCATCAACAAAATATGAAACTGCCTGACTAGACATATCTAAAATGGATATAGAACAGGGCGAAAAAATTTGATTAACTTTGTGATAGAAGTAAAATGAACTATTCAACACACAAAATCATAGCCTTATGAATGAAATAATTTTCCTGGTGGAAGAAGCAGCGGAAGGAGGATACACAGCTAAGGCGCTGGACGAAGGGATATTTACCGAGGCGGAGAGTATGGATGAATTAAAGGCGAACATCAGGGAGGCGGTTTTATGTCATTTTGAAGATGAGACAACCCGACCCAAAATGGCTCGTATTCATTTCGTTAAAGAAGAAACTATTTCACTGGCCGGATGAAAATTCCGCGAGATATATCAGGTTATGAATTGGCCAATGCGCTTGAAATATATGGATATAAAATCACCAGGCAAAAAGGGAGCCATATGCTACTAACGACCCAAAAAAAGGGCGAACATCATATTACAATTCCTAATCATAAACCTCTAAAAATAGGTACTCTATCTGCCATTCTTAGCGAGGTATCGAAACATATGGAAATTAATAAAGAGGAATTGATGAATAAGCTGTTTTCGTAAGATGTCAAATCATTTTACTGGTGGCAATACCGGGTTGTTAAAAAACAGATAGTACAAAAACTTGCATAGAAGAATTTATTTTTATATTTAACCTAAACCAAAATTCAGGTCCATGAAAACTTTAAAACATTTAGGCATCGTTTTAGGCGCAGCATTCATAATAGCTATAATGATTTTGCTTGTGGCCAAGGGTGTAGAAGGAGTACAACAATCTTCCAACCTTTCCCGCATTTTAACTGAAGTCGCTTTGGTAACAGGGGTCGTATTTTTCATCTATACCCACTTGTATTTTTTACTTCGGGTTGTTTTCCATTTTTCACACAAAAAGAAAGATTTACAGAACAAAGATTCAGGAACGGATAGAATGAATCCCGTTTTCATTCCCATTTTCACTGTTACAGGTATCGTAGGAATCTTTTTTTTAGTACTGATTTTAAGACCGGTTCCGGTAGTAACTGAAAAAGAAGCCTTAACTGAAAAAGGTGTCGTTGAAAATATTTCTGAAGGTGGTGAAAACGATATCGTTTTCTATTTAAAAAACACTGATCAAAAATTCTTTATAAACCGGGGCCTGGAAAAGGGACTAGAAATCAATAATCTAAAAGAAAAGCTGGTTGGGAAAAAGGTAAGAATAAAATACCCGAAACATTGGACACCACTTGATTGGAATAATAGTGTTAAACATCTGTCAAAAGTGGAATATTCGGATCAAGTAATATTTAATGAGCTGATAGCTGAAAAACGTTGAAAAAAGAACGCTTAGTGAGAACCAGTGACCAATCCGAATACCAGATAGACACCTTTACAGACACCCCCCTCAAAGGTAATCCCGCTGGTGTGATGATCGTGGATGAAGCCATGACGGATGAAAGGATGCAAAACATAGCTGCGGATTTGAGCGGTAAGTGAATCCCGGGGATAAGGCTAGAATGAACACGTGGTAATCATACATATGGCCGGTCAAAAAAAATCGATATGATTTCCAATATTCATAATATCTTTTTATTTTAGTAGTGTCAACTAATACCATACCCATGAAAAAAACAATACTTTTCGCATTTCTAACCATTCTGATAGCCTCCTCCCTATCAGGACAAGAATTTATTTCAACGGAAAAACAATGGAATGTCAGGGTCAATGGCTGGGCCAGCTCTTACTCAACAGAAATATACATTATCGATGGCGATTCGGTGGTTGACGACCTGAATTATCAAAAAATTCTCGTATCTTATGATTCTCTAGCTAGCTGGGATTACCAGGGTTTAATAAGGGAAGACTCGGGTGTGGTCTACTATCTGCCCCCGGATAGAGACGAGGGAGTTCTCTACAATTTTAATCTGGAAGTAGGCGATACCGCTCGGATTATCAATATCTTTTGCACCGATGTCCCGATTCACATAGCAGACATTGACACGGTCGAATATTTCGGAAAATCCAGAAAAAGATGGACCCTAGGTAAAGACGGATACATACGGGCAAGATGGATTGAGGGGATCGGTTGCCTGAACGGCCCCCTCCACACAAAATTCGAGTATTGCATGGCATGTCCTTACTGGGAGTTGCTATGCTATCACAACAATGACACCTTGCAATACCAAATGCCCGGCGAAACCGAATGTTATCAAACCACGGTTGGTATAACCGATTTAAACCGCGAATATGCATTTACGCTTAGTCCGAACCCGGTCAGGAAAGGAAATAGCATACATCTGGAAAGTCAGGCTGTTCCTGTCAATATCAGCATATTCAATGCTGCCGGGCTATTAGTTAAAAATCTCAATCCTATGGATGACACGAAAATCGAAATTGAAACAAACAGTTTTAAGCCGGGACTCTATTTTATCAGTGTCACATCAAAAGAAGACAAAAAGTTAACCAAGAAATTCCTGGTTCAGTAGCTCATAAGGCACCTTTCCAGCGATTGTCCCCCAGAAAGCCAATTTTAAAGGCAAAGACACGTAATTGGCCACGGAGGATCTCAACCCAACTTGTCAGGGGAATTGCATAAATATCAGAGGTGATGGCAGACTCTGCCTCTTAAAAATATCATTTCAATACCTTTGCAGAAATTTGAAAAAGGGATTTACATGCAAAACCACCACCACTTCATCCTCCACAAACCCACGGGATACATCTCGCAGTTGGTCAGCAACCAGCGCAAGCAAAGGAAAAAGAAATTGCTGGGCGAACTGTATAACTTCCCGGAAGGGACCATGCCGGTGGGACGGCTGGATGAGGATTCCGAGGGTTTATTGCTGCTCACCACCGATGGTAAGCTAAGCGAGCAGATACGCAGTCAAGCGGTGGAGAAAGAGTACTACGTGCAGGTAGACGGCGAGATTACCCCGGAAGCTATTGAGCGATTAAAGCACGGCGTCGAAATCAGCATCTTTGGAAAGAAGTACACCACGCTGCCTTGTGATGCAGCGCCTTTAGACCCTCCGGATGTGGGGCCTCCAAAACGAAAGCGAAGCGACCGACACGGTCCCACCAGTTGGCTGAGCATCACCATTACCGAAGGCAAATTCCGGCAGGTTCGCAAGATGACCGCCGCCGTCGGTTTTCCAACGCTAAGATTAATACGGGTAAGGATTGGCCACATCACCCTTGATGGAATGCCTTCAGGCAGTGTTGAGGAGGTTGATGGTTTCCAATTCGGATTTTGAAAATATTGTATGTGAATCACTATACTCAGCTACGGAATACTATAGATAACGAGTTAACTTTTATATTTGTACCTGGTCTTCAGCTTTTCAATCATAAATCTTAACTTTGTAAAAAACAGAATCATGAGCGACATTAAAATGACAACCATATTTGAGCCCTGTGAGGAAGGGGGATATTTGGCCTATATAGAAGAGATTCCTGGCATCAACAGTCAGGGTGAGACGATTGAGGAAGCCAAAGAAAATCTTACAGATGCTATTAATCTGATGTTTGAGGAAAGGCGGAAAAATGTTGGCAAAGAAAGTGATAATAAGATTAAAGAAATCAATACCCAAACATTAACTTTCAGTCTTTAGTGAAAAGGAAAAAAATGAGCTTAAGTTTGTCTACTTAGACTTGGTATTTTTTATTAACTTTGAGGATATGAATAAGCATACCACCAGCATATTACAGTTAATACGAAAAAACGTGAATTCTGTCGAGCCTCAGGCAGAAGTAATCCTGTATGGTTCAAGGGCAAGAGGTGATGAACATACTGATTCGGACTGGGATATTCTTATAATAGTTGATTATGTTGTGGATGCATCTATTGAAGACAAATTCAGAGATGTATTATACGATCTTGAATTAGAGACCGAAGAATCATTATCGGTTTTTGTATTTTCTAAAGAAGAGTGGCATAGCAAGCAACGTATTACACCCTTTTATGAAAATGTAAACAAAGAGGGTATCACACTATGAATAGAGAGGAAAGAGATGAGTATGTTAAATATAGGTTAGATTCAGCCTATAAAGCTTTAGATGCAGCTAAAGTATTAGTTGACAATGGTTTTTGGAGTTCGGCTGTGAATAGGTTGTATTACTCTTTATTTTATGCGTTAAATGCTCTTCTTGTTGCAAACAAGATTGAAACCAAAATACATACTGGCCTCAAAAGTCACTTCTCGAAATATTTTGTCAAAACCGGTGAATTTGATAAAAAGTATGGAAAGTTGTTTTCTAAACTATTCGCCTGGAGACAAAGAGCAGATTATAGTATAGTTTCCGACTTTGATAAGGATACGGTAATGCCACTATTTTCAGAAGTAAAGGAAATGTTGGACATAATTTCAAATCAAATAAACGACAAAAACAATTAATAGAATCATTTATTTCAAGTTTTTTCCTTCCCCTCCTTTTACCCGTTTTAAATTACCATATCTAAAAAACCGTCATAATTCCCTGATTGAAACTATTTCCTGAGTACAGCTCACCTTTTTTAAGAGGTCAAATAGCCAAAGCCAAAGAAATATTTTATAGCTTTAAACCGGAAATTAAGGTTGTGAACCAATGACGAAACACTCGAAGGAAGAAAAAATTCCGTTTGGTCTGGACCGCAGGGAGTTCATTAAATGGACTTCCGCCCTGGGACTATCGGCCGGGGCGTTTGGAACGATGCCGCATGTGATGAGCCTGGTGGATAAAAAAACCCGCCCGTATGTGGTGGCCGACAAGGTCATTCGTGCGGGCTGTCCGGCGCACAATTGCGGCGGACGGTGTGTGCTGAAGCTGTATGTGAAGGATGAAAAGCTGGTCCGTATCGAAACCGACGACCGGCCCAAAGACACCATCGCCGACCCGCAGCTGCGGGCCTGCATCAGGGGGCGTGCCTATATGCGCCGCCAGTACCACCCCGACCGGCTGAAGTATCCCATGATCCGCACCGGCAAGCGGGGCGAGGGAAAATTCCGCCGCGCCAGTTGGGAGGAAGCGCTGGACAAGGTGGCCTCGGAAATCGAGCGCATCAAAAACCAATACGGCAACCAGGCGCTGTACGTTCCTTACGGCACAGGTAGCTACAACCAACTGAACGGTCGCCAGACGGCCGCAAGGCTCTTCAACCTTATCGGCGGCTCGCTGGATTTTTACAACAGCTACTCGTGGGCGGCGATTTCAAAAGCGACACCTTACGTTTTCGGAACCAGCGTCACCGGCAACCAGCGCCAGGACTGGGTCAACTCAAAATACATCCTCATGTGGAGCTGGAACCCCAGCGAGATGCGCGACGGTACTAACAGCGAATACTTCCTCAAAAAGGCCAAAGAAAACGGCGCGAAAATCGTCTGCATCGACCCGCGGATGAGTCTGAGTGCGGTCAGCCTGGCCGACGAGTGGATTCCGATTCGTCCGGGCACCGATGTGGCCATGATGAGCGCCATGGCCTATGTGATGATTACCGAAGGCCTTTACGACAAAGATTTTGTGGATAGATACTGTGTAGGGTTCGACCGGACTCAGATGCCCGAAGGCGTGGAGGAGGCCGAAAGCTACAAGGATTTTATCCTGGGTAAAAAGGACGGTCAACCCAAAACCCCGGAATGGGCGGAACAAATCACCACCATTCCAAAAGAAACAATCATACGGCTGGCCAGCGAATACGCCACCACCAAACCTGCCATGCTCTACCAGGGTTATGGCATGCAACGGAGGGCTTATGGTGAAACAGCCGTTATCGGCGGATGCGTGCTGGCGGCCATGACCGGCAATATCGGCATATCGGGCGGCTGTGCCAGCGGTATGGCCCTGCAGGCCGACGACGGCGGCCCGTTCTGGAATGTTTTCCCGACGGGCAGTAATCCGGTCAAGGCCCGCATTCCGACTTTCCTGTGGACCGAAGCCGTGCTGCGGGGTAAGGAGATGACCGCCGAAGAGGGCGTTACCGGCGTGGATAAGCTCGAATCCAACATCAAGCTGATTTACGGTGTGGCCACCAACGCGCTGATCAACCAGCACGCCAACGTCAACCGCACGGCGAAAATCCTGGAAGACGAATCGAAAGTGGAGTTTATCGTTATCCACGACCAGTTTATGACACCTACAGCGAAGTTTGCTGATGTCGTGCTGCCGGTCTGTACCCAAATGGAGATGTGGGGATTGGAAGACGGCTGGAAATACGGCGACGAGGTCATCCTGATGCCCCAGGTTTTGGAAAAACCCTATGAAACAAAATCGGATTACCAGATTTGTGCAGAGGTAGCTGAGCGTTTCGGTGTTAAAGAAGAGTATACACAGAATCGCAGTGAGAAAGAGTGGATTGAGTGGGCATTGGACATATACCGCGATACCCGTTTTCCGGAAGTTCCTTCATTGGAGAAATTTCGAAAAGGAAACAAAGGGGTGTATGTGAAGATGATTACCAACCCGAAAATCGCTTTCGACGGTTTCAGGCGCAACCCGGATAAAAACAAGCTCAACACGCCTTCCGGAAAGATCGAGATTTTTTCGAAACGGCTCTACGATATGCACGATCCGAAATACATCCCACCGGTCCCGAAATACATCGAAGAGTGGGAAAGTCCGTTTGGAAAGGAAGCCAAAAAATTTCCCTTCCAGGTGATTGGTCACCACTACATGGCACGGGTGCACTCCACCCACGACAACAACGATTACACCAATGAGGCCTTCCCGCAAAGGGTATTCATCAACGAACTGGATGCAAAAGAAAAGAACCTGGAAAGTGGCGATATGGTAAAGGTTTACAACGATCGGGGAACGATCGTCATGCCCTGCCGGGTGACGAACAAAATCTTGCCGGGCGTTGTGGACCTACCGCAGGGTGCGTGGTGGACGCCCGATGAAAACGGCATCGACCGCCGCGGGAATGTAAATGTGCTGACCTCCCACAAGTGGACGCCGCTGGCGCTTGGGAATGCCCAGCACACCATTATGGCAAACATTGAAAAAGCGGAGGAGGCATGAAGAAACAGTATGCGTTTTATATCGACACCAGTCGCTGCTCGGGCTGCAAAACCTGCCAGGTAGCCTGCAAGGACAAGAACAACCTGGATATCGGCGTGCTGTGGCGACGGGTGTATGAGGTAAGCCGGGGTAGCTGGACGCAACAAAACGGCGTGTGGAAAAACAACATCAAGGCATACAATGTCTCGCTCTCCTGCAACCACTGCGAAAAGCCGGTTTGTGTGGAGGTCTGCCCCACCGGCGCCATGAAGAAAAACAAGAACGGCATTGTCACCATTGATGCAAAAAAGTGCATCGGATGCAACTATTGCGCCTGGGCCTGCCCTTACGGCGCCCCGCAATACGATGAGGCCAAAGGCGTGATGACCAAGTGCGACTTTTGCGAGGATTACCTGGAAGATGGGAAAAATCCGTCGTGTGTGGACTCCTGCCCGATGCGGGTGATTGACTTCGGCGATTTGAAAGAGCTTAAGAAAAAGTATGGCGGAGCGGAGCAGCTTTATCCGCTTCCGAAGGCACATCACACCAAACCGGCGATTCTCATCAAACCCCACAAGGATGCCGTGGATAGCGGGGATTCATTAGCACAAATCTTAAACGAAGAGGAGGTCTGATATGCACGAATGGTCATTAATCGTATTTACACTCCTGACGCAGACCGCCGTGGGAGCATTTATTGCCGGCGGGATTATGGAAATGCGCAAAAAGTCCTTAAACCGGGAAAGGGTCACAAGTTTCTCAACACGAACCTTGCCGGCCGTTATCGTGCTGGCCTTGGTGGCGCTCATCACCTCTTTCCTGCACCTGGGCAGTCCGGGTAATGTCCTGCACGCCCTGAATAACATCGCCAGCTCATGGCTGAGCCGGGAGATCCTTTTTGTGTCGCTGTTTACCGGCGGAATAATCGTATTCTACTTGCTGGTCCTCTGGAAAAAAGGCACTGAAACTTTAAGAAAGATTGTAGCCTATATCACAGTCATCGCCGGACTCCTGGCGGTGTTTTCCATGGCGAAAGTCTACATGCTGGAAACTGTGCCGGTATGGAATACCCTGTTCACCCCACTGCAGTTCTTTTTTACAAGCTTTTTACTGGGTGGCCTGGCGGTATTGGTCTACAAAAGAAGCCTGGAAGAGACCGTAGTCAGACTCCCAATGAAAATCATGCTGGTCCTGGTGCTCGCAAGCATTGTTTTGTGGGTGGTGAATACATACCTGGTTTCCGGCCAGGGAATAGCCGCCGGTAAAAGCCTGGAAGTGCTGCTGGTCAATAACGGATGGCTGTATTACGGCCGCCTGGTTTTTATGGCCCTGGCCGTGGTTTTGATGGTATATCCCATCATCAAAAGGACCATTCATAAACATCCCGGATTAATTATAGCATGCTTTGCCCTGCTTTTAATTGCCGAAATTATCGGAAGGTATTTATTTTATGCTTCTTATGTGAGGGTTGGGGTGTAGAGAAAGCCATAATAAAGCTTAAAAATTTTTTTAGTATTAGATTGAATTTCATACCTGAACATTCTTATTAGGAAAAACGTTTGAACGTTTAATATTGGATTTGAATAATTTGTGATTACAATCATTTATCCTGGACTAAAACTACTATTATGGAATATGTAAGTATCATTGCTCAAATCATCATAGCGTTAGGTATTTTCAACGTTTGGATAATCAGGTATAATAAACCCACGAGCTGGCGCGGCGGAGAGTCAGGAAGTATGAAAGAGGAATTTGCCACCTATGGATTGCCGGGCTGGTCTGTTAACGTGATAGGGGCTTTAAAAATTCTGTTAGCCATTTTACTGATTATTGGCATTTGGATTCCTTCGCTTGTAATTCCTTCGGCAGTCGGAATGGCAGTATTAATGCTGGGCGCAATTGCCATGCACATCAAAGTAAAGGACACCTTCAAAAAATCATTGCCGGCTCTTGGCATGCTTTTACTTTCGGTGATAGTGATTGTTTTTTCATGATAGACACGTGTATCCGATATTTGCAATAGTATTAAGTGTTTAATCTTTTTCTTCTGTAATCACTTTTTGCTCGTTTCAAACTACCTGGTTCACCCTCCAAACCTCCCTACAGCGTCCCGCCGAAATGCAATGAAGGCGAGAAAGGGAGGCTTTAAGAGGGATCCATTTGTTTCTAATTTGGGATTTTTTTATTATTGAAACTTACTTGATATTGTTAATCAATCATGAACCGTAACCTTCTATCCCTCTTCAATTCCCCTACAGGGGATTTAGGGGTGAATGCGGGTGGTTGAAAAGTAAGGTCGACCTTTTTGCTCGTTTCAACCTACCTGGTTCACCCTCCAAACCTCCCTACAGCGTCCCGCCGAAATGCAATGAAGGCGAGAAAGGAAGGCTTTAAGAGGGAGTCATTTGTTTTTTAATTTGCGGTTTGTTTATTATTGAAACTTACTTGATATTGATAATCAATAAAGACCCGTAATCTGCTATCCC
>JAIPBX010000011.1 GCA_021738485.1 Bacteroidales bacterium
CTTGTATACCCGAAAAGATGGAAGCATGAAGATATCCCTGAACAAAAACATGCATAAGGATACCATCTTTTTTGTGGATGAGGCTTCCATGATTCCCGATCGTAGCAAAGATTCCAAAAGTTTTGCCCAACACAGCCTGTTGGATGATTTAGTGGAATTTATTTACTCAGGACAAAACTGTAAGATGATACTTATTGGCGATACAGCACAGTTACCCCCCGTAGGATTGTCCATCAGCCCGGCACTGGATGCGGATTTTCTGAAAAGTTCATTCAGCCTGGATCTTTTTTCCGATGAATTAACCGAGGTGGTCAGGCAGGAACAGGATTCGGGGATTCTTACCAATGCCACCCGCCTGAGGGAAAAAATTGCCGTGGAGGATTTTGATTATCCGTTTTTCCGGACACACCAACTCCCACAGGTCAATCGCATAACGGGCAATGAGCTGGAAGAGGCGCTCCTAGACACTTTTAACGGACGGGAAACCGGCGAATCGGTAGTGATTACCCGTTCTAATAAAAGGGCCAACCTATATAACCGTGAAATACGCCGCCGGATTCTTTTCCAATTCGATGAGCTTTCTTCCGGCGATTTTATGATGGTGGTCAAAAACAATTATTTCTGGTTGCCCGGGGAATCTAAAGCCGGATTTATTGCCAACGGGGATATTATAGAGGTGCTTAAGGTTAAAGGGATAGAAGAAATGTATGGATTTCGCTTTGCCAGCGTATCCGTGCGCCTTGTGGATTATCCCGAAGAAGATGATTTGGATGTTATCCTTTTGCTTGATACTATTGATGCCGAGAGCGCATCCCTCACCTATGAGCAAAACCAGAAGCTGTTTCAGGCCGTGATGGAGGACTATACGGATATTGCCGGAAAACGCAAGCGGCTGGAAAAGGTAAAAAGCAATCCCTACTTTAATGCCCTGCAGGTTAAATTCGCCTACTCCCTGACATGCCACAAAACCCAGGGAGGGCAGTGGGATAATGTGTTCGTGGAGCAAGGTTTTTTTAAGGATGAAATGCTGTCGGTTGATTACCTCAGATGGCTTTATACAGCTTTGACGAGGGCTACCAGGCAGTTATATCTTGTTAATTTTAAGCAAGAGTTTTTTGAGGAAGAAGAGGGCGTGTATTATTATGATTAACAGATGAAAGTATCTATATTTGAACAAACAACTTTTTTGTAATGGGAAAATCACAGGAGAAAAGACGGTTATATTTATGGACTTTTGTTGCTATTAGCGCTGCTATTCTTATTATTGGGTTTGCAGGTGTGACCTATTCTGTATCCAATATCAAAGAAAAATATGTCAATCAACAGTTGGAATCCAATAAACGTACTGCCAAGGTTGTATCTAAAATACTTTCTGACAAGCTAAAGTCCGGGATTTCAGAAAAGGAAGTTTTAGATTCTTTTCAAAAAGCTATCGCCGGCAGCCAGGTCAATGAGGGTTACCTCTGTATGTTTGATACCAAAAAATCTGTTTTGGTTTGTCATCCTGATCCCTCAGCTATTGGTAAAAAAATCGAAGGGCAACAATTTCAGTTTCAGAATCTGAGGGAAAATAGAGAAGAGTTATTTGAAAATGCCGTAGGTTCGTCCGAACAGGAGGGGGGTGTGCTTTCAATGCAGGAACCCACCCGTTCGGAAATCACATACATGGTTCCGGTACCCGGAACGCATTGGAAAGTTTCTGTCCATGAAAATCTGGATAAAATAGAAGCTAATCTGGCTGATTTAAGAATGAGAGCCTATACGGGCTTTGTCGCTCTGGCATTAGTGATTTCTGTCATTTCCTCCATAATAAGCCGCAGGATTAATGCTTCCTATGAGGAGAAAATAGAGGCGCAGAAAGAAGAGCTTCACCAAAATTACGAAACCCAAAAATCCCTGAATACTCAAATAGAAAAACAAAAGGCCACAATCGAAGAATATACGCAATCCCTGGAGCAAAAGGTAAAAGACCGCACAAGGAAGTTGGAAAATGCCAATGCGAAATTGGCTGATTTGGATAAGGCAAAAACAGATTTTCTGGGAATCATCAGCCATGAGCTACGCACCCCTTTGAATGGGATTATCGGATTTTCGGATATATTAGAGCAAGAGCTCAACCAGGAAGAGCATCGGGAATTTGTACAAAATATAAAGCAATCCGGACAGCGGTTGATTAAGTTCTCCGAAACGGCCATGCTCATTACCGAATTAAGCTCTAACTATATGGAGCTTAAATTTGAAAAAGTCAGGGCTAAAGATTTGTTTGACAAAGTGCGCAAAGAATATGAAGGATGGCTGCAGGAAAAAAATATAACCCTGACAAAAGAAGAGCAGGAGCCTGATAGGGAGCTGGAGGTAGTTCCCAATCTTGTAAAAAAATGTTATGAGAATATTCTTGACAATGCCATCAAATATACTCCTGAGGGAAAGGAAATAAAAGTATACAGTTATCCTAATAAAGACAACAATTATATCTGGGAGATCAGAGATAGCGGCCCCGGTTTCTCAAATGAAGCCCTGAACAAGCTGTTTGATTTTTTCGGCTCTGACGATGTGATGCATCATAAGGAGGGATACGGTTTGGGTTTGGCTGCTTCAAAGCTTATCATGGAAGCGCATTCAGGTCGTATAGACATTGACAATTGCGAAAGCGGGGCAAAAGTAACCGTTAGTTTCATTAATAGCAATTCATCATAAAGTGAGTGCTGAAAGGTTCAAAAAGGATTTCCAATATTACCGGTTTTGCCTTTATGGCTTTTTAAAAAACCTCCGGTTTTTTGAACCCTTTCTTTTGCTGTTTTTCCTGGAAAATGAACTGTCCTATCTACAAATCGGGGTGCTTTACAGCATCCTGGAAATAACCCGAAATCTCCTGGAAATCCCGGCCGGCTTTATCTCCGATACGCTGGGCCGGCGCAAGACTATGGTTGCTTCCTTTTCTTTTTACATTGTCTCCTTCATTGTTTTCTTTTTGTCATATACTTATTCCTATTTTATCGTGGCCATGGTACTTTTTGCCGTAGGTGATGCGTTCCGGACGGGAACACATAAGGCTATGATTTTCACTTATCTGAAACTAAACGGATGGGAAGATCAGAAGGTTGCCTATTATGGAAATACCCGCTCCTGGTCGCAGATGGGCTCGGCTATTTCTTCACTTATTGCTGCTCTTATCATTTTTTACCAGGGAAGTTACCGCGATATCTTTTTGTTTACCCTCATCCCCTATGTGCTTGACTTGTTTAATGTAATGTCATACCCCTCCAAACTCGAAGGGGCTATCAGTCATGAGGGTTCGTTAAAAGCATCTTTTAAAAAGGTGGGGCAGGCTTTTAAGACTTCTTTTCAAAACCTGGCTATCATCAGGAGTTTGGTTAATGTATCTTCGCACAGCGGTTTTTATAAAGCCGCAAAAGATTATCTGCAACCGGTGGTGAGGACCTTTGCCCTTTCACTACCTCTGTTAACAGCTTTTTCTGAAAAGCAGCGTACCGCCGTAATGGTTGGGTTGGTTTATTTTTTAATTTACCTTATAACTTCCGCTTCATCGAGACGCTCCGGGCGGTTTAAGGATGCTTTCAAGACTTTTAGTGTACCTTTGAATCTGACTGTGGCCGCTGGGTTGATTATGGGGATGGCCAGTGGGTTGCTTTATGAAACACAGGTGTTATGGCTGGCTATAATTTTTTACGTGGGCATCTTTGTCATCGAAAATCTTCGAAAACCCATCGGAATGGGCTACCTATCCAAAAAACCTGACGAAAGTGTATTGGCTACTGTCCTGTCTATCGAATCGCAGACCAAGTCGATTTTAGCAGCTATTGTGGCTCCTTTGCTGGGCTTTTTTGCCGATGAATTCGGCGTGGGATACAGCCTGGCGATCACTTCGGGGCTATTGCTCCTCGCTTTGCCCTTGTATTATGCCCGCAAAGCAAACGGAAGCAGTGAGGAATGAAAACGTTATTGTTTGCTTTTTATCAGTGCAACGGCATAGGCGGCCACGCCTTCCTCGCTCCCAACAAAACCCATTTTCTCGGTTGTTGTAGCTTTTATAGATATTTGCGACATATCGCATCCAATGGTTTCGGCAATTACTGAACGCATCGAATCTATATAATTGGTCAGCCGGGGTTTTTGGAGAACAACAGTGACATCTATGTTACCTGTTATCCAGTTATTTTCATTAAGCAGATCAATCACCCGCGTAAGCAGCCTTTTGCTGTCGATATCTTTGAATTCCGGGTCATTAGCCGGGAAGTGGTATCCGATGTCCCTAAGATTGGCTGCCCCCAACAGGGCATCACAAATGGCGTGCAACAATGCATCGGCATCCGAATGTCCTTTAGCCCCTTTGTTGTGTTCTATTGTTGTTCCCCCAAGCATAAAGGGGAACCCTTCTTCCAGTTTGTGAACATCATATCCGAATCCTACTCTGATATCCATGGCATTTTGTTTTTGCAAAAGAAAAGAGCAGGTAGATATGACTATTCTTTACCTGCTCTTTCTCCTATGTTAATCTTTATTAGCCTCCTGTAAAAGCATCAAAATCGAAGAACAGGCTGAATCGCAAGGTATTATCCAGCGGGCTTCTCTGGCCGGTGGGAATGAGATAAGAGAAATCCAGCGAAAAAACGTTGTATTTCAGTCCGGCACCCATAGTAAAATATTGCCTGTTCCCTTTGGTCGGGTCTTCGTAGAAGTAACCTCCGCGCAAAGCAAATGTGTCATCATACCAGTACTCCGTTCCGAAAGCGAACGAAATCTCACGCATTTCTTCATTAAATCCTCCCGGAGCATCATAAAAAGACTGGAATATCCCTGTGATTACCGATACGTCATTATCCATACCTTCAGCAATTTCTTCCTGGTCATTCTCTTTATAAATAGGTGGCGTAGGGACAAGTAATTTATTCATGTCCAGGGCAAAAGAAATTTCGTTGTAGCTGTCCAGCTCAAGCTTAACGGCCGGCCCCAATCGCAAATTCGTGGGGATAAAGTCCTTTTCAACATCTGTGGTATAAGAAATCTTAGCCCCGATATTTGAGATATTCATACCAAAAGAAAATATTCCGTCATTTCTGCCAAAGTCCATCTCATTCTCGTAATACAGGCCTATGTCAGCTGCTATGGAAGTTCCCGGGCGCGTATCAGCGCCATTGGTATTCTGACCAA
Organism: Bacteroidales bacterium; assembly: GCA_021738485.1. Lineage (GTDB taxonomy): Bacteria > Bacteroidota > Bacteroidia > Bacteroidales > JAIPAH01 > JAIPAH01. Next base: position 5,173 of record JAIPBX010000011.1, read on the forward strand.
GGGTGAGGTTAGAGTAAATAAACCGTCCGGCTACCGCCAGGGAGAGTTTTTCTGTTAATTTTCGGGAATAGGTACCGTCTATGGCCCACTCATTAGGCTGGTACTCACCCAGAGAAGTCCCTTGATCATCTGTAAACTGAATACTTCCCAATGAGAAATACCTGAGCGTCGCACCTATGACCTGTTGATCATCCAGTCTGTTGTAAAAAACCGCATTGTAAAGGCCTATATCGTCTACAAGCTCACTGAGCCATGGGCTGACACCAAGAGATACTCCTGCCTTTTTATCGATGAAAGCATATTTTGCCGGATTCCAAAACATGGAGTTTGCACTGGGTTCTGTAGCCACGCCTACATCCCCCATCGAACCTCCACGGGCATCAGGCGAGATCATTAAAAAAGGAACTCCCGTTGTAATTGTCGCGAGTCGGTCATTATTTTGAGCTTGGGTTGTCATTGAGATAAGAGCTATGGCACTCAGAAGCAATGCTTTTAAAGCTTTTCCTGTTTTCTTCATTCTATTCTTTTTTTAATCTTTTTAACTCGTGCAAATCTAATACTTAATGATAAATAAATTAACGATACCGTATTTTGTTTATTGTCTGCTACAATTCCTTTAGCGGGTTTTTATGAGCTTTCCGTTTTCCCTGTCTGTATCACCGTTTTGGTTAGTAATAATAATGCTGTAGATATACATGCCCTTTTTAATACTATTGCCATGACTGTCTCTTCCATCCCATTGGATGGGCGCCGTATCATAGCCGTCGGATAAGATTTCCCTGGGCCCTATTTCCTTTATCAATTGGCCCTGCAATGAAAAAATTTGTAAGCGTACATTCAATCTTTCTCCAAACTGATTATGGCTGAATTTAAAGTTTGTTTGATTAGAGAATGGATTGGGATAACACTGGACAGTTCCTATCATCGGGGGTATGTTATCGGAAACCACAAAATTGATTGTCTTTTCCGAAGAATTGTTGTAAACATCCCATGCTTTCAGTGTCAACTGATGCTCTCCCGGTGGTAAATTATTAAACGGATACTCTACGCTCCCGCTTTTATAGCTGTCAAGATCGGAAGTGTAGAAATCGTTTAGAACAATGTCGCTTTTGCCATTTTTGTTCTTGACTTTAGCAGCCAAATCATGCCCGATGCTGTTTCCAACAGTATTCACCCCGCTTTCATCACTGATATGTGCCATTAAGACCGGGGAGCTATTAATTACATCTCCCGGACTGAAGGTAGTGTCGTTCATATACATTACAATTTCGGGACCTTCGTTGTCTTCATCCAATTGGTTGGTAGAGCCTCCGACCACTACATTGGTGCTGGCACCGGTGGCATCCATATTTTCATTGTGGGCATAATAGCTTAATTTGCCTTTACCATAGCTGTAATTGATGTCTTTAGGGACAACAAACGTAAAATCGAACTTGCCATCTTTTACCGTAACCTGTCCTTTGTACAGAATATTATCCTGTAATTCAAAGGGCGTTTCGTAAGAAGAAGGATCGTTGGCCCTGGTAGTTACAGAGTATCTCTTATCAAAGACGGTAGGATTCAGTTTTCCATTAAACCCGGTTTGCAGTTCTCCGGTACTGTTTTGTATTTCACCTTTTATAGTGATTTTTTTAAGCGCTTTTAGTGTGTCGGAAGGGTTTTGATTCTCCGTACCCCGGATAGAAGTAGTTACAACTTCTTTTTCGGGATAGGCTAAGGTCATGGCCGGATCCCCCAGAAGGACAAAATTGTATAAATTGTCATTCATAGGTGTTTTGGAAGCAATCACGAGATCACCTAGTCGCGGATGGGTGCCATTTTCCTGGTTTTTGTCAAAAGCCTTTTTAAATACCCTGATATTGAGTATACTGTTGGTGTGAGAAAACGCCAGCCGGGTTGTAGACAAAAGCCCTATGCTTCCTCCATCAGGATTCAAAAATGATTTTTCTCCCGCAGAGACGAATTCAGGGTTATCGAAACGGCTAAATTCACAAGTGGCCGTTATAAAAAGCGGCAGCGCGTTATAATTTTTCCAGTTCTCCACATCCGGGGTATTGATAATATTTTCATGAGCCAGACCCGACTCTCCGCCATGACCGGTATAATTCATTATTAAAGCTCCTTTTTCCATCCGGGCATTGATTGCATCGTTTACTTCCGGGTAGCGCTCCCCACCGGGCATCGTTTCCTGGCGGTAGGCGTCAAGGTAAATCTTTTGCAGGTTAATTTTAGAATAGCCGGTATCTACAATAGTAGCCAGTTTTTCGGCCTGACGGAGATGGATATTACTGTCTTCGTCATCTGCAATAAGACAAATCTCATTCCGCCATTTTCCGAAGACTTGCGGGGATGTATTGTAGTGAAGAATTTTATCCACCATAATTTTTGCATCTTCAGGACTTCTCGCAGGAAGACGCCCTATTCCGATATCCAGTAGCCCCTTTAAATCGTCAGAACGTGGTCCTTTATGTCCTTCCCCTTCATCCAATAAACCGAAATAATCGTCTGTCAAATACGACATACCGATATTATCGGAATTATACCCCTGGAAGGTAGGTACGTAATTGGTATTTTTTTCTATCCTGTCCATGTAATCATAAGAAGCACTGCCGAACAACAGCAAATATTTTAGCCTTTGACTGGAGTCAGAGCTTTTATAGATATGTCTTGCAAAATTTCTTATAGCCGTCACATCTTGCCCACCCGAGGAAAACTCATTATAGATTTTTTGGGGTGTAACCACATGGCACTTCATGCCATCATGTTCCCGGTGATGTTCAGCCAACCGCTGTGCCTGGTCCACAAAATCGGGATGACTGATCACCAGGTATTCCACATTTTTAACGCCGTGAAGGTTTTGATTATTAACACTTTCTTCAAATTCGGGAGTAAGAAACTCCTGGCCGCTAAACGCTGCGTACTGATGTATTTCACTTGCTTCAGCCGTGAATGAAGTGGTATTGTTGTTATTTGTGGTCTCCACAAGGCGGGGGGCAATAGGATCAGTAACATCCCACACCTCAAGGCCCTGCTGAGAATTACTGATTTTAAATTCTACTATCTGATCTTGTCCCTGGGATTTTTTATCCCTGAAAAGGAGCTGTTCATTTTCATAGCGAAGCTCACAACGGGCCGATAGCTCCACCCAATTAATCCATGCATATGAGGATGAACTGGAACTGGGGTATTCCACGGTAATGGTGTAGTTATCATCGCCGGTTTCGTCGAATTTTCTTCTTTTGGTATTCGGCCTGAAATATCTGTTATCATCTACATCCAGGGGAGATACAATGTGATTGTATATCTCCTGACCATTGGCGTATAGATAAACTTCCGAGGTGTAAGGAGAACGGACGCCAACATCACTTTCCAGAAAAAGTTTAGAGCCTTCTACCACATTTTTAAATTCAAATTCAGGTAATTCAATCTCGCTGCGGGTATTGTCCAGCCGCTCGCCATACCATATTCTTCCTGATTCGAGGAGGTTTTTATCATTGACCTCATGATACTGATAGTTGTCGTAAGTGGTGACCGTTGTCTGGGGTTCTCCCGATGGAGGGGCTTGCTGTTCTAAACGCTTCCCCGTGCCTTGATCCGTAGTCAGAAAATAATAAGAGTAATCCGTATAGTAATTTATTTGATGATTGAATTTTGGGGCTAATGGTTCGAATTCCCAATAAACAGGGCCATGGCCGAAAAAAAGGATATAATCGCCGGAGTCGAAACTGCCGTCTTCACCTGCGTATACCTGAATGGAATTTTCCGTTAATCCTTGCGGGGTAGAACCATCTATCTGTTCCGGAAGCAGTTTTCCCGTATTGCCAAAAATCCCGATTTCTTCAGGGTTGATGTTATTCACCATAACCCCATTATTTTCAAGAAATTCATAGGTGATTTTATAGATGCCGTTTTCTTGTAGCTTCAATTTATACCAGTTGCCTTCGGAAAGTACAGACGATTGCTTGTGTTCTGTTTTTCCCTTTTTGGCGTCAACGGGAGCTTTTTGGAACGTTATATCGAATTCGGTGATTTTGTATAACGTACCGTTCTTACGCACAATGGGAACAAAACTCACCTTTTCAAAAACCTCCCGCCTTTGCAGGAGCCTGGATAATGTAACTTCAGGGCTGGCGGGGAATTTCTCGTCTTTTAAAATATTTTTTTCTACAGGATTTACTTTTTCATAAACCGGGTTCGATATTTTAACACTTTGGAACTTTTCTTCTGTATTAACGGGAAACAGCTCGGTAAAATAGGGAATAGCAGCGAAAGGCCCCTGATAATTGGCTTTATCAAAAACCATACGTTGAAAAGTGATAGAATCTCCCAGGGTAATTTTCTCCACCGGTGCCCAGCTTATTGTCCTGTGATACGTCTCCTGGTTCCCTGCCAAAGCAGATTGTACCAATAGTAATAGTGAGACTACCATGTACTTACTAATATTCATATCATCTCCTGCTTATCTAATCAATAATAATTTGTTAGTTTTTTCGGCTATTTTGCCATTTTTGTTATTGACAGTTATCTTATAGATATATACGCCTTTTTTCAGCCTGGAACCATATGAAGCCTCTCCGCTCCACGATATCGGGCTGATTTTGTAGCCATCCGCAAAAATAGTTTTATTTATCTTATCTACAAGCTGTCCTTTCGTGTTGAATATTTGAAGCTTGATTTCAAGCTCTGTATTTTTTTGATTGTGTTCGAAAATGAATTTAGTGTGATCTGTTACCGGATTAGGATAGTTGATCAAACGCTGAATTTTAAAATCATCTTGTGATGCCACTACGAAATCCAGCGATGCTGTGGATGAGTTGTTATAGACATCCCAGGCTTTCATATATAGGGTATGTTCCCCATCGGGAACATTGAAAAAGGGATACGTTACAGTTCCTTTATTGTAGCGGTTCAGGTCGGTTACATAGTAATCGTTGAGAACTTTGATATTGGCCTTTTTGTCAATGTAAGCTGTAAGATCATGGCCGATACCGTTTCCCACTGTGTTGATGCCATTTTCATCCGAGACTTTGGCGTGCAGCACAGGATTCGAATCGGTAATACCGCCCGATTTAAATGTCGTATCATTAATAAAAAGTTTAATATCAGGGCCTTGGTTGTCAGTCTCTGCGTTTTCATTGAATCCTCCAACCATAATATCTTTAAAATAACCATTGGCATCGGTTTGGTTTTCCGAAGCTGCATAAAGGGATATTTTACCCTTGCCCATATTGTAATCAATGTCTTTAGGTACGACAAACGTGTAGTGGAACTTACCGTCCTTCACATTAGCCTTCCCTTTGTAAAGAATGTTTTTACGTACATTAAAATCCATGGGATAAGAGTCATCATCATTAGCAAGGGTAGTTACCGTTATTTTTTTATCATACACGGTAGGATAAATCACTCCATTAAAATCTGATTTCAGTTGATCGTTAAAATCCCTGATTTCTCCGCTCATAGATATTTCAGACAAAGCCTTCAGCGTGTCAGTGGGGGCATCTATCGATTGCTCGTTAACTTGAGTTAATACCGCATTATATTCGGGATAGGCCATCTGCAGGGCAGGATCACCAATCAGGATAAATTTTCTTCCGTTGTTGCCGGAGTTGTGCAACGCCTTCGACAATCGTATCAGGTCGCCCATTCGCCGGTATTCTCCTTCGGATTTAGCGAAAGCGTAAGTGTAGAAATTTTGATTCAAAGCGAAATTCGGGTTTCCGTAAGTAGCCCTGGTGGTGGTAAATAAGGCTATTCCCCCTGCATTTTCCCGCAGAAAAACCCTTTCTCCCGCAGAGGTGAGTTCCGGATCATCAAAACGGGTAAATTCGCATGTGGCTGTGACAAACACGGGTAGTTTATTTCTGTTGTTCCAGTTTTCAATGTCAGCCATACCCAACACGCGTTCGTGGGCCCAGCCGACTTCTCCGCCATGACCCGTATAGTTGATGATTAGCGCCCCCTGTTCAACGCGGGTGTTGATGGCTTCATTGACATCAGGATAACGCTTGCCTCCAGGAGTAGACTCTTGCTGGTATGCATCAAAAAAGATTTTTTGTACATTATATTCCGGGTGGTTTGTTTTTACAGAACCAGCCAGCTCGTTGGCCTGATTAGCATGGGAGTTATTGTCCTCGTCATCACCAATAAATGTCAATTGATTTCTCCAATCTCCCAGTACATTTAATGAATCACTTCCGTAACGAATAATTTTATCCACAGCTGTTTCGGCTTGCTCACCAGTGGCAATAGGCAAGCGTCCCAATCCAATATCCAGCCGATCATCGGTAAGAAGACCTTCACCGGGATCGAGATATCCGAAGTAATCATCAGTGGCATAGGAGGAAACGGGATGCAGTGAATTTCGGGACTGATAGGTGGGGATGATATTTGTATTATTCTCTATAATATCTTTATAATCAAAGGATCCGTCACCAAACATAAGGGCATATCGCAATTCGTTGCCTTCTTCACCACGGTCATAAAGCATTTTAAAAAAATCTCTTATGGCAGTGATATCCTGAACACCTCCTGAAAATTCGTTGTATATTTTTTTGATATTTACTATCCTGACAGATAAATCGCTATTGTTTCTATGAAAATCGGCCAGTCTTTCAGCTTCCTCTCTCATCGATTCCCTGGTAAGAATAACATAGTTTACACCCTGGGTGATGCCGTGGAGGTTTTGGTTTTCAACATTCCCTTCTAACTCGGGGTCCAGGTATGCTGTTCCGTCAAAAGCGATGAATTCACGCAACGAATCGACCGGGGCTTTGAAAAACACTTTCCCGTCTGTGTTTTCAAGGGCCATCTTTTTTGGTTGCACCGGGCTTGTTACCTCCCAGATTTCTGGGGGCTCATTATTGTAGGTTACTTCAAAACGCCCGATATCACCTTCATTGACAGAATTTTTATCTCTGAAACTCAATTGGCCGTCGTTGAGGGTCAAAGTCTTTCGCATATTAAGTTCGATATAATCCAGCCATCCTATTGATGAAGAATTACTTTTATTGTAAGTAATTTCGATGTTCAAAGAATTCTGCGAAGGGTCGAAACTAAATGTTTTTATTTGGTCTTGGGCATACTTTTTATTATATCCCAGTGAAATGCTGGGTATGGAAACGCTATTGACTCCCTCCCCTGTGTTAATAGTGAAAGTACTTGCCGCCGTCGATCGCGCCACAAATCGTCCTTTAAAGTATACCGGCTCTTCCCCGGATCGATTTGTGAGGTCAAACATATAGTTTTGAGCGGTTTCCAAATCAAATTTTTCACTCATCCAATGTCTTCCGGAATTTAACAGGTTATAGTTGTCGGTTTCATGATAAAACAGGGCATCGTAAGTTGTGATGATTTGGTCAGCATCATCATTGATCACGTTTGCCGTGTTAACTCGTTTACCATCCGGTGTGCCCAGGGTGACAAAGTAATAATGTTTGTCGCTATAAATGTGCTGATGGTGCTTGTAGGTATCGTTGTTTTTTTTGAAAGACCATGTGTGAGGAGATTGTCCATAAAATAGAAGATAATCCCCGCTATTAAAAGTTCCGTCGCCGCCATCCACCATTTTTACGGCAATTTCCGGAAGATCGTCATACCTGAAATCGCTTACCTTCTCGGGCAGCATACCTCCCGGTCGCCCGTGAAGATGAATCCGTGAAGAGGCGAGATCGTTCATGCTAAAGCCCATTTGGGATAGGTCCTCAAAATCGAGTTTATAGATACCTGTGCTGTCTACTGATATCTTGTGCCAGTTGCCGGAGGCAAGGACGGATTCGTCAGTGCGCTGCTTGCTACCGGTTGATTGAGCGATCTTTTTTTCCTGCTCTACATAACTCAGGGTAAATTTTTTCAGCTTATAATAAGTTCCGTTTTTGTCTTTCCTGAAGGGCAAAACATCGGCATAACCGATATATTGGCGATTTTGCCTGGCTACACCATAATTCAACCGATATTGTTCGGAGAGATTAATTTGGCTTAAAAGGCGTTGTGTTTCCGGGGTGCAGGGGATCTCTTCCAGTACCTCCAAAAAAGCTATGATGCTATTGCTGCCGCCGGAAAGTTCGATGCTTTGGCTATATTTTTGCACTAAAGGATGTTGCCCGGAAGCTACTCCGTTCTGAAAAAGAATACTCCTTCCTTCCCGATCTTCTGTCCAATTGAGTGATGTTGTACTTTCACCATATTGGCCTTTGGACGAAAAGGCAATGAACAGCAACAGGAGAATAATATAAAAGGAGTAACTGTACTTCATTGTGCTATTTTAATTTTCTGATCAACACTGTTTATAGCAAATCGTTTATCGGTTGATAAAACTCTATCAGTGAATTTTGATAGAAACGATTTATTAATTGACATATTGTAATTGCTTCACCTATTTTTATTAATACAATTTTTTCTTTTAATTGACGTATACAATTAGATAAGGTAAAAAAGTAATGAAAGAATATTTAAACTGGATACCGGCCTTACTGTTTTTTTTTACTGCTGGGATGCAAGCACAGGATGTGTCGTTTTCCCAGTTTTATTCCAGTCCTTTGCAGCTTAACCCAGCCCTTGCAGGTCAATTGGAACAATGCGCACGAATTGGCTTGAATTACCGGAATCAGTGGCCTGCCATTCCGGATGCGTATCAAACTTACCAGGTTACTTATGATCAGACCTTATCATCTATCAACAGCGGTTTTGGTTTGCTTGTAAATTCCGATCGCCAGGGCAGCAACGCTTATGTGGTAAATCAAGCGGGAGGTATTTTTTCTCACCAGATAAAAGCCACTGAAAAAATAGTGGTAAGCGCAGGTATGCAGGCGACGTATTATCAGAATAGTTTGAATACTGAAGAATTGGTTTTTGCCGACCAAATCAATATTGGCGGCACGGATGAGCCTTCCCCTACCGGAATAATAGCCAACGAAACACAATCTTTTGTGGATTTTTCGGGAGGATTAGCTTTTGATTATGACAATAAGTATTATGGCGGTTTAGCGGTTCATCACATGACGGAGCCTTCCAATTCATTTACCGAAAATGATGAGAATTATTTATCCATGAAGTATACTATTCATGGCGGGGCAATGTATAAGATAGAGCCTGCTATCTATGAAAAGAAAACAAAAGTTATTTCTCCGAATTTTTTGTATGTGCAACAAGGAAAATATCACCAGTTGAATCTGGGGTTGTATGCTCATATCAAACCTTTTATATTTGGCGGATGGTTCAGACATAATTTTGAAAATCCTGATGCTACAATAATTTTATTAGGTTTGCAGTTAGATAATAAATGGAAAGTAGGATATAGTTACGATTATTCATTGTCGGCGCTGAGTGGAAATACCGGAGGAGCTCATGAGATTTCGCTCTCATACAGGTTTTGCATTTATGTAGAAAAATCACGAGAAGTTCGTGCAATAAAGTGCCCTGAATTTTAGTTATTATGTATATTTGGAAACAAAATTTTAACCCAATGCGAGGATATAAGAACGTATTATTTTTTGCGCTTGTAGCTTTTATTTTTGCTTCATGCCAACAAGAGGTTTCCCGTACAACGGGATGGGAGTATAACAAAGCAGAAAACGGCGGATTCAACAAAGTGGATTATAAAGAGCAAAAGACAGGTCCCGGCTTAAGGTTGATTGAAGGCGGAACTTTTACTATGGGCTCTACGCTCCCTTCCCCTATGAAAAATTATGATAACAAACCCCGAAGGGTAACCGTACAAACCTTTTATATGGATGAAACAGAGGTGCGGAACATCGATTATGTTGAATATCTTTATTGGTTGGAAAGAGTGTATGGCACCGAAGATCCGCTATACCAGGAAGCACTCCCCGACACTATGGTCTGGAGAGACCGAATGGCTTATAATGAACCGCTGGCTAACCTTTACCTGCGGCATCCTGCCTTCCAGAATTACCCGGTAGTAGGTGTTAGCTGGGTGCAGGCCAATGATTATTGCGTATGGCGAAGTGACCGCGTAAATGAAAAAATTCTGGTGGAAAAGGGGATTCTCGAGTGGAACGTTGAAGAGGCTAACCCGGAGCAGGGTAAATATCCCTTCAGCACCAAGGCCTACCTGTCAGGGGCTTATAAGGACAGAGTCAACCAGGGATTACCTAACTTAGACCCTACGGCAGAGGGGGAAACCCGGCGGGTAAGAATGGAAGACGGTATCTTATTACCCAATTACAGGCTCCCCACAGAAGCCGAATGGGAGTATGCCGCATTGGCACAAGTAGGTAATACAGTTGAAGAACGGGTATATCAAAGAAAATTTTACCCATGGAATGGAAATTATGTGAGAAACCCGGACAAAAGCAACTACGGAGAAATGATGGCCAACTTTAAGCGAGGTCGGGGTGACTATGCCGGAGTTGCCGGAAATCTCAATGACGGCGCCGTAATTACGGAAGAAGTAGGGTCCTATTGGCCTAATGATTTCGGATTGTACAACGTGGCCGGCAATGTGGCCGAATGGGTGCAGGATGTGTACCGCCCCATGTCACACAGAGATGTGGCCGATCTCCAGCCATTCCGAGGAAATGTATTTAAAAAACCGGTTACCGACCCTAATACCGGGAAAGTTGAACTCGATAGAATGGGCCATGCCAAAAAGAAAAAGATAGACAATGTGCAGCGACAAAATTATCAGCGGGCCAATAATATAAACTATAAAGATGGGGATCAGATTTCTCTGGAAAGCTTTGAAGACGCCGGAGAACAAGCCCAGCAAGGTCAACAGCAGGATGATCAAAGTTTAACCAAACAAATGTATAAACCCAACCGATCGTTAATTTCGGATGAAACCCGCGTATATAAAGGTGGATCATGGCAGGACCCCCCATACTACCTTAACCCGGGCGCCAGACGATTTATGAAGCAGACTATGGCTACCAACTATATAGGCTTCAGATGTGCCATGACAAGGGTAGGTAGCTCGTCGGTGAACAGGTAGAAGAAGAAGAATTGAATTAAAAGCTGCATTAAAAAGGTCTTTTTTAATGCAGCTTTTTTTATTTTTATGCAAACAATTTTTTTCACTAGATATGACCGAAAAGAAAGTTGAACAACTTTATAATCTTTTTCTGAAGCATCCCCTGATAAGCCTCGATTCGAGAAATGTTCAGAAAGACAGCCTTTTTTTTGCACTGAAAGGAGAACATTTCAATGGGAACCGTTTTGCCAAAAGTGCCCTGCAAAAAGGAGCCAGCTATGCGATAATCGATGAGCCTTATGTTGCTGAAAATGATAATTATATACTCGTGGAGGATTCGTTGGATGCATTGCAGCGATTGGCACGTCATCACCGGGAAAGACTGGATATTCCTTTTATAGGAATTACAGGCTCGAATGGGAAAACAACTACCAAGGAGCTTATATCCTGCGTGCTTGGCCAAAAATACAACCTTATAGCTACCAGGGGAAACCTTAACAACCACATCGGTGTACCTCTTACGATTTTGCAAATCAATAATCAGCATGATTTAGCCGTGATAGAAATGGGAGCAAATCACCAGGGAGAAATTGCTTTTTTATGCGAAATTGCCCGGCCCCAATACGGTATTATTACGAATGTGGGTAAAGCTCATCTTGAAGGCATGGGAGGCCTTGAAGGAGTAAAAAAAACGAAGAAAGAGCTTTACGATTTTATAAGAAAGGTCAACGGGAAAATTCTGGTTAACATCGGGGATGTCGATTTGATGTCAATTGCTGATGATATTCCGCGCCTCACCTATGGTTCTGCTTCCACTAAGGCCCGGGTAAAAGCTCATCAAATCAGGGCCAATCCCCGTTTGTCATTAGAATGGAGCACAATCAGCTATCAGAAAGTGTTTTCCCTCGACACACAACTGCTGGGGGAATATAACTGGACGAACGTGATGGCCGCCATTGCAGCAGGAATCCTTTTTGAGGTTCCTGCAACGGATATTAATAACGCACTGGCCTCCTATAAACCTTCGGATAATCGTTCGCAATATCTTGTAACGGATTCCAATGAAGTGATCCTGGATGCCTATAATGCCAATCCTACCAGTATGCAGAAAGCATTAACAAGCTTTATGAAACTAAACAGCCGGAACAAGTGTCTTATACTGGGTGAAATGAAAGAAATAGGAGTAGAGGCAGGGCATGAACATGAGAATATTGTCGAAATGATCCGGAAGAATCGGGAAATGTTTGACAATGTTTTTTTTGTAGGGGAAGAATTTTCAAAATTATCCCCGAAAGCGGCTGTGACTTTTACAGATTCTGAGGAGTTGAAGGAGTATCTAAAAAAACATCCGGTCAAAGGAAAAACAATTTTGGTGAAAGGTTCCAGGGTTAATCAACTGGAAAGCCTTATCGAAGTGCTATAATATGGAGAAATACAAGGTTATAGGCGTTATGTCGGGCACCTCTCTTGACGGTGTCGACATCGCTTACTGTGAATTTACTCATAAGAAAGGAAAATGGAGCTACCATGTGCTTTACAGCATCACTTATCAATATTCCGATTTATGGAAAGAAAAACTTAGAAATCTCCCTGATGCTTCTGCTTATGATATTGCAAGTGTGGATAATGAATACGGCTTGTTTCTGGGGAAGATATTGGCTGTATTTATTCGCGATAGTCATATCAAGCCCGACATCATAGCTTCGCACGGGCATACCATATTTCATAATCCCGATCAATATTTTACTTGTCAGATTGGGAATGGAGCTCCAATAGCTTCACTTACCAAAGTGCCTGTAATTAACAATTTCAGAAGCAGCGATGTAGCAAAGGGCGGCCAGGGAGCCCCTTTAGTCCCAATCGGGGATAAGTGGCTTTTTGGGGAATATGACTTTTGTCTCAACCTCGGGGGCATTGCCAATATCTCTTTTGATGATGAAGAGGGGCAGCGCGTTGCATTTGATATAGCCCCGTGTAATATGGCGCTGAATTACCTTGCCGCTGCGCTGGATTTACCCTATGATGATGAGGGACAGACAGCAAGAAATGGACGTGTTGATATTTCTTTGCTTGAAGAATTGAATTCGCTGGACTTTTATTGGAAAAGTGGAGCCAAAAGTATTGGCAGAGAGTGGTTCGAGCAGGAAATAATACCGATTCTATCCCACTCAAAAGCTCCTCCCCAGAATAAACTGGCTACACTGACCGAGCACATTGCCCATCAAATTGGGAAGGTAATAACCAAACATTTCGGGGAAAACCTGTTAATAACAGGGGGAGGTGCACACAATACCTACCTCGTGGAGAGAATAACCCAGGCCGTGACTCCCGAAGTTATTGTTCCGCATAAAACTGTGGTGGACTATAAAGAAGCTATTATTTTTGCCTTTTTGGGAACGCTGAGATACAGGTCCCAAACGAATATACTGAAAAGCGTAACCGGGGCTTCATCCGATTCGATAGCCGGAACAATATGGTTGCCATGAATTTACCGCTTTTGGATTTGCATGGCACGGGATGATATTCGGGGATTTTATTTTTGACTATTTTTTTTCACTTGTCGATATTTCAGGATAAATTCGCAAATCACTAGGCAAGACATAAAATAAACATCAAATTTTTCAGTTAATTATCGTACAAGTAAAACTTTAAAAGGCATTCACATGATTCAAATGATAATGTTACAAGCTGCTCAGGCTGCCGCTGATGCGGCTTCCCAGGCGGGCCAGACCGGAGAAGGGGAAGAATTGAAACTGTCTATCTGGGACCTTATATTAAAAGGAGGTTGGATAATGGTCCCGCTAGCCCTGCTCTCGGTAATTACCGTTTATATCTTTATTGAACGTTTCTTGATCATAAGCAAGGCAACAAAAGAGGATAATAATTTCATGAATAATATCCGGGATTTTATTCATGAAGGCAAAGTCGATTCGGCAGTAGCTCTGTGCAAAAGCACTAAAGGACCACTGCCCCGGATGATTGAAAAGGGACTCACAAGGCTTGGGAAACCTTTGAACGATGTTAATGCAGCCATAGAGAACGTAGGGAAACTGGAAGTGTCCAGGCTTGAGAAAAATATTGCCACACTTGCCACTGTGGCTGGCGCGGCCCCTATGATAGGATTTTTGGGAACGGTGATGGGGATGGTGAAAGCCTTTTACGATATGTCAATGGCCGGAAATAACGTTGACATTGCATTGCTCTCAACCGGTATCTATCAGGCTATGATCACCACTATCGCAGGTCTCATTGTCGGTATTATAGCTTATATCCTACACAATGTGCTCGTTGCTCGTATCGAAAAAGTGGTCTTTTTACTCGAGGCCCGGGCAACAGAGTTTATGGATGTTTTACATGAACCCGCCAAATAAAGAATACTATGGCTATCAGGATAAGAAATAAAGTAAAATCCGAATTCAGCACGACATCTATGCCCGATTTGGTGTTCCTGTTGCTGATATTTTTTATGCTTACCTCTACATTGGTAAGTCCGAACGCGATCAAATTACTGTTGCCCCAAAGCGATAGTAAAACCATGGCGAAACAAACGATAACGGTATATATTAATGATCGCTATGATTATTTTATTGGGGAAAACAAGATAGCCCAGAATCAACTGGAGAATAACCTGGCCGATAAACTGGCCCTGCAGAATGAGGGGGTCGTTGTGTTGCGATCGGACAAAAGCGTTCCGATACAGTATGTGGTCAATGTGATCGATGCGGTCAATAATATTAATGATAAAAATAATTCGAAACATAAAGTCATTCTGGCTACGAAACCAAAAAAATAGAAAGCTCCTTTGAACGCAGATAGAAATAAAATATGGGGAATTGTTGGTACGGTGGTATTTCATGGCCTGCTTCTGGCCCTGTTTCTGATGTTTTTTCTCAAAACGGAAAAACCTTTACCAGGAGAAGAAGGGGTATTGGTTAATGTGGGCTATATGGAAGAAGGCACCGGCGAGGTTCAGAAGGAGCAGCCCATGCAGGAAAAACAACAACCACCTAAACAAAAGCAACCCGAAGAGAAGGTAGAACCGGAACCGGAACAAAAAGAGGATGTGATGACTCAGGAAGCCCAGGAAGCTCCTTCGGTGCCGAAAGAAAAAGAGAAAAAAGAGGAAAAAGAGAAAGAACCCGAAGAGGAGCAACCGGAGCCTGAAAAGGAGCCGGTGGAAGAAGAACCTGAAAAGAAAACGGAGGAGGAACCCGAGCCCGAGGAAGAAAAACCTGATGTGAATGAAAAAGCCCTCTATAAAGGAAAATCTGATGCTGAAGAAGGCCAGGATGAGGGAGAAACCGGGGAGCCCGGTGATCAGGGTAGTCAGTTAGGCTCGGAAAATGCCGATAATCATGAAGGGGAAGGAGGCATGGGTGAAGGCATATCCTTTAGTCTCAAGGGGCGGAGCGCAAAACATCTGCCCAAACCTGAATATAATTCCATGGATGAAGGTAAGGTGGTGGTGAGAATCTACGTCGATAAATACGGGAATGTCAAAAGAGCTGAAGCAGGAGCTCGCGGGACGACGGTTACGGATTTGCGATTGAGAAAGCTGGCTCAAAAAGCCGCTATGCGGGCTAAATTTAGCCAGGACCCGGAAGCACCGGAAATGCAAAAAGGAACCATTACTTATAATTTTATCAGGATGCAAAATTAGGGTGCAGCTAGCGTAAAAAATATCTTGTTATCAATGAGTTCCCTTCCCCCACGCTTTTTTGTTTTTTATAGTACCATAAGTTTTTAGACCTTTGTTCTGCAAAAGGAGAGGATATGAATTATCAACAGGCTTTGGATTGGATGATGAGTAGGCTTCCGATGTTTCAGAGGGTTGGAAGGCCTGCTTTCAAACCGGATCTAAGCAAATCATGGGAGATGATGCGGTTATTGGGTAATCCGCAGAAGCAATTCAAAACTGTCCACATTGCCGGAACCAATGGAAAAGGCTCCACAGCCCATTATCTGGCCTCCATTTTCATGGAAAGGGGATGGAAGGTGGGATTATATACCAGCCCACACCTTAAAGATTTTCGCGAGCGCATTCGGATAAATCAGAGCCTCATCGAAAAAGATTATGTGACCACCTTCACAGAGAAATATCGTCGTCAATTTGAAGACCTTGGCCTCTCTTTTTTTGAAATGACGGTAGGCTTGGCATTCAGCTATTTTGCCAGGCAAAAGGTTGATATTGCTATCGTGGAAGTGGGAATGGGCGGCCGTCTTGACTCAACTAATGTAGTTACCCCCGAACTATCTGTCATTACTAATATCGGTCTGGACCATACCTTTTTTCTCGGGGAAACACTGCCTGAAATTGCCGCCGAAAAAGCAGGTATCATCAAAAAGCACGTGCCGGTTTTGATAGGTAAAACACAGGAAGAGACGCGGGCTGTTTTTGAACAGAAGACAAGGGAAAAAGAAACTCAAACCATATATGCCGACCGGCATTTCAAACTGTCGAAGCCTCATTTTCGCCAAATAGGCGAGTTTTATGATAAAATAATGAAAGACGGGGCGGACTATCTTACCGGAATATTTAACCCGCTGGCCGGAGCTTATCAGCAACAGAATATAGTCACGGCAGTTGCAGCGGCTGACAGGATGGCCGCTCATTTTCAGATAGATGCTTCCCATATCCGATCAGGAATTAAAAATGTAATTGAAAATACCGGGTTGCAGGGCCGGTGGCAGGTTTTGAATCGCAAGCCCCTGGTGATTTGCGATACAGCTCATAACAGCGATGGAATCAAAATAGTAGTCCATCAGCTTTTATCGCTGAAAAAAGACCATATTCATTTTGTTTTGAGCACTGTTAATGACAAAAATCTTACAGAGGTGTTATCCTTACTCCCCGAAAGCGCCACTTACTACTTCTGTAAAGCAGACATTCCGCGAGGGCTGCCCACCTCGGTATTAGTAAAAGAGGCGGCGAAGGTGGGTTTAAAAGGGGAAGAGTATCCATCGGTTAAAGAGGCTTTTGAGGCAGCTAAAGCTAATGCCGGGAAGAATGATTTGGTGTTTGCGGGGGGGAGTACCTTTACGGTGGCTGAAATTTTATAATTATCCACCGCTTACCAACGGATATATGGTAATCCTGTCACCTTCCGTCAGCTCAGTTTTGCGGTGGCGCAGCCGGGGTAAATATTCCCCGTTAAGGTACACGACAAAATAATGCGTGTTGTAAGCCCCTTTATCAATAATATCCTGGATAGTTATCTTATCTCCATTGAGCTTTGTTTCTTTCTCATTAATATACACTATCATATTTATGAGCTTTTTAGCATTAGTTCGAGCGCTATGTTAGCTTGCATATTGGCTACAATACCAATGCGCGGTGCCATTAACGGCGCATCTTCAGATACATGAGATTTTAAATCCCCACACATGTACAATGTGTTAGACTGGTGTACGTTAATTTCATTGGTATTTCCCCATCCGGCCATTCCTACCCCCGAAATTATTGGTTTCTCAGGTGCATCTTTTTGCAAAGCTTCTATAATTGTTTGTTTTGATTTAGCATCATCCACAGCTTCAATAACAACATCCGCTGTCTGAAAAAGTTCATAAACATCAGAAGGACATAGCCGTATATCGAAACAATAAATATTTGCCGAAGGATTTATATCAAGGATATTCTCTTTGAGCGCATGAATTTTTAGTTTTCCTACCTGGTTTCGGAAGTAACACTGGCGATAAATATCTTTTAACTGAATAGCATCAAAATCTGCTAAAAAAAATGTTTTTACTCCGGCTCGTGCCAGCGACATGGCACAATGAGAGCCAATCCCCCCACACCCTGCAATTCCTACCGATTTATGTTTTAGTATCTCATGAATTTCTTTTTCGGACATTTTTTTAAGACTTTTAAAACGGCAATATACAAAAAAAGAGCTGCTATTTCGAGCAACTCTTTTTAAGATTTCGTATCACTAAATTTAAATATCAAATTCTATGCCTTGTGCGAGCGGCATTTCCTTGCCATAATTGATAGTATTAGTTTGACGTCGCATGTAGTTTTTCCATGCATCAGAACCTGATTCGCGTCCGCCACCGGTGTCTTTCTCACCACCAAATGCACCACCGATTTCAGCACCTGATGTTCCGATGTTAACGTTGGCAATGCCGCAATCGGAACCAACAGCTGAGAGGAATTTCTGGGATTCATGAACATCCTGTGTGAAAACAGCTGACGACAGGCCTTGTGGCACGTCGTTATGCAATTCAAGCGCTTCGTCGAAATCGCTGTACTTGATAAGGTATAGCAGGGGGGCAAAGGTTTCTTCCTGGACAATCTCATATTTGTTTTCGACTTCAGCGATGGCTGGAACAACATAGGTACCCACCCCGGCACTGTCTTCCACTTTTTCGCCGCCGAAAATAACTTTGCCTCCTTCTTTTTCTACTTGCTTCATAGCATTCTGAAATTCACCTACAGAAGCCGTATCAATCATCGGACCCACAAGGGTGTCTTCATTCAGGGGATGCCCGATTTTCGTGGGCAATTGTTTATACGCGCTGACCAGTTTTTCTTTGAACGTATCATACACCTTGTCCGAAACAATCATTCTTCGTGTAGTAGTACATCGCTGGCCTGTTGTTCCGACAGCACCGAAAATGGTAGCTCTAACGGCCATATCCAGATCAGCATGCTCCGAAACAATAATGGCGTTGTTGCCGCCCAGTTCGAGAATAGTGCGGCCCAATCGCTTCCCTACTTTTTCAGCTACGCGGCGTCCCAAAGGGGTGGAACCGGTAGCGGAAATTAGCGGCAGGCGCTTGTCTTCCAGCATAACATCGCCGATATCTTTGGATTTTCCGGCTATCATATTGATGACGCCCTCAGGCATATCGTTGTCTTTGAGTACTTTTTGCATGATGTTCATTACCGATATGGCACACATGGCTACTTTTGAGGAGGGCTTCCAAATTACGGTATCTCCACCGATAAGCGCATTCATAGTATTCCATGCCCATACAGCTACCGGAAAGTTAAAAGCAGTAATTATCCCGATAGGTCCCAGGGGGTGATACTGCTCCGAGAGCTTGTGGTTAGGGCGCTCGGAATGGGTATTCATCCCGTAAAGCATGCGGGCCTGCCCTGTGGCAAAGTCGGCAATATCTATCATTTCCTGTACTTCGCCCAGACCTTCCTGGTAAATTTTACCCATTTCGTATGATACGATAGCTCCCAGGGCCTCTTTATTTTCCCTTAAAGCCAGGCCCATCTGCCGGACAATATCACCTCGTTGCGGTGCCGGGACGATACGCCATTTTTTGAAAGCATCCTGGGCTGTCTGCATCACCTTCTCATAGTCCTCTTTATCTGCGAGCTTGATAGTGCCAATTGTTTCACCATCAGCGGGCGATACCGATTCTACTTTTTTCCCTCCGGTTTCCAGCCAATTTTGGCCTGTACATGCTCCGTAAAGTAATTCCTGATCGAGTCCTAGTTTCCTGAACGTTTCTTTAATTGGGTAATCCGTTTTAATTTCTGTCATTTTTTTCTTGATTTTTTACAGTTTTAAAAGCAAGGTTTGTGATAAAATGAATGAACCGACCCCTCTTAATCAATCGAAGGATCGGGTTCATTAACACTATTATAATATTGCTAAATTATTCATCTCCCATGTATGCATACTTAAAGTCCCTGGGAGGATTCAGGTTTTCTTTTATAGCGCGTTGCGATACCCATCGGGTCAGGTTCAGCAGGCTACCGGCTTTATCATTGGTTCCTGAGCGTCTTGCTCCGCCAAACGGCTGCTGGCCGACGATAGAACCGGTTGGTTTATCATTGATATAAAAGTTTCCTGCCGATTGTCGCAGCACATATTCCGCCTCAGTGATTGCATAGCGTTCTTTAGCAAAGATAGAACCTGTTAATGCGTATGGAGAGGTCTCGTCCAGCAGATGCAGGGTTTCCATATATTTCTCATCATCATACACATAAACCGTTAATACGGGCGCAAAGAGTTCTTCCTCCATGGTAACGTATTTCGGATCGGAAACACGAATAACCGTGGGCTCTATGAACCATCCCTTCGATTTATCATAATTTCCACCAATGATCACTTCCGCTTCCTTGTCTTTCTTAGCCTGGTCGATATAACCGGCTACATTGTCAAAGGAGGCTTCATCGATAACGGCGCCCATGAATTTTTTAAAATCCTGCACATCGCCCATTTCGATTTCATCAATCATACCTTTCAACTCTTTATAGGTGTCATCCCATAAGGATTTGGGAACATAGGCTCTTGACACGGCCGAGCATTTTTGTCCCTGATATTCGTAGGCTCCTCTGACCATGGCCGTAGCAATTTCTCTCGGGTTAGCCGACGGATGAGCCATAATAAAGTCTTTACCTCCTGTTTCTCCCACTATACGGGGATATTGATTGTATTTTGATAGGTTATTGCCTACAGATTGCCACAGGTAATCAAACGTAGCTTTGGATCCGGTAAAATGCAGGCCTCCGAAATATTCGCTTTCAAGAGTGGTTTTTCCGATTACCGAACCCTTGCCGGGTATAAAGTTAATAACCCCGTCGGGCATGCCTGCTTCTTTATAAACCTGCATCAGGTAATAATTAGAAAGCAGGGCAGTAGTAGCCGGTTTCCATAGTGAAACATTACCCATCAACGCCGGTGCTGTTGGCAGATTGGAGGCTATGGCCGTAAAGTTAAACGGCGTAACGGCCAGAATGAAGCCTTCTAAGGGCCGATACTCCGTGCGGTTGATCACTCCTTCAACAGACAGCGGTTGATCACCGTAGATTTTTTGCATAAAGTAGGAGTTAAACCGATGAAAATCCGATGCTTCACATACGGCCTCGATCTCTGCCTGATGAGGGGTTTTGCTTTGCCCCAGCATCGTCGAAGCATTGATCAAGTAGCGGTATTTGGTGCTGATGAGTTCGGCAATCTTCATAGCAATGGAAGCGCGCTCGACCCATGGGGTTTTTTCCCATTCTTTTTTGGCTTCCAGTGCTGCATCAATGGCCATCTTAATTTCTTTTTCCCCGGCTTTATGATACGTGGCAAGCACATGCTGGTGATCGTGGGGCATAACAAATTTGCCGGTGTCACCTGTTTTCACCTCTTTACCACCTATAATCAAGGGGATTTCTACCTCCTGAGAGCTTTGTCTTTTCAATTCTTTTTTGAGCTCTTCCCGCTCCTTAGTCCCTGGTGCGTAAGATAACGGCATCTCGTTCGATGGCCGCTCAAATGTAAATAATGCGTTATTCATAGCGAACAATTTTTTTGTTTTATTTTGGATGTCCCAAAGTTACAATAATTGATATATTTTTAAAAGGACGAACAGTTGTTTCATTGATAATTTGGAATGAATCGAAAACGTTAGTAAATTGAGCTTTTGAACGATAACTAAAAAAATCACAGTCATGAAAAATGTTTTTATAATTACAGGAGCTTCCCGGGGTATAGGAGCTGCTATCGCCGATGAATTGATTGACCCCGCCAATCATTTGATTTGTAGTTCGCGAACAAAAAATAAATCACTGGTAGAAAAAGCAGAGCAAAAGGGATGCACCATTGACTATTATGAATTGGATTTTGCTGATAGCTCTCTGGTGACCACCCAATTTTCAGGGATATTCCGTACAATCGATTGGGAAAATGCCAAAAGTGTATCCCTGATTAATAATGCGGGAATGTTAGAGCCCGTAGCAAGAGCTGAAGATAGCGATCCTTGGGCCATGGTTGATCATATTACAGTGAATCTGACGAGTCTTATGCTGATATCTTCCGGATTTATTCATGCAGGCAAATCTCATAAAGTGCCGAAAACCATTCTTAATATTTCATCCGGAGCAGCCTATAACCCATACCGGGGTTGGTCAAGCTATTGCACCTCTAAAGCCGGGGCCCTGATGTTTTCACGTGTGTTGGCCGAAGAACAGAAAGAGGCGGAGAATCCGGTCAAGGTGATTTCTTTAGCCCCCGGAGTGGTGGAAACATCCATGCAAGAAACAATACGCAGTAAATCCGCTGAGGAATTTCCCAATATCGATAAGTTTATATCGCTCAAGAAGGAAAATAAACTGTATGACCCTGCTTTTGTAGCCCGCAAAATCAGAGAGGAGATAATTTACAATGACAGGATTAGACAAGGTGATGAAATTGATATAAGGACGTTGTAAAAACAGTGGACAGCAGGTTTTGACGTTTTTTGTTTCTGATTTTCCGAAAAGAAAGTCGTAGTAAACCGAGGTTTTTTAGTGTTGTTATTTTTATAAAAAAATTAGATTTATGGAAGTTACTAATGATACGCTTATCGAAGACCTGGTGGAAGAAATCCCCAAAGCGATAGATTATTTAAAAGATAAAGGGATACGATGTATTCGCTGCGGCGAACCAATATGGGGCACGCTGGAGGAAGCTGCCAGGGAGAAAGGTTTTGGTGATGAAGATATACGGAGATTCGTCGAAGAGATCAATCAGATCAAAGATGAACCGAACGGAAATTCCGGATATGATCAAAAGATCAATCCAGATCCAATGAATTGATATACCGACAATTCAATATTGCCTGCTTTTGGCAATATACCTGAAGTTTTAATAATCAGGAACCTGCCTCAGACTCCAAGAAATCGGGCATGCCGATGCCGAATGGGGTTGTTTTAGTTTAAGGAGGGTGTATTGTGTATGTTTATTATATTTTGGAACTAACCGGAAAAAATTGTTTAACAAAGAATATTTTGATATATTTGCCTATTATGTAAATTATAAATTAATACCAATTATGAAAAAAACTATACTCATTTCTTTGATTTTGATGATCACTGGTAGTATCTCAGCGTATTCACAGGATACTATAGCAGGCTGGACTTTTCCGACAGGAACAACTGATGATAAATATTGCAATCTCGGTACCGATGCGAATGTAGGCAGCAAGGACTTACGGGCTACGGATATCGAGGATAATGCCAGGGAGATAACCTATACGGAGACCAATGGTGATTATGCCGCAAAAGCTGTACATTGGGAAAACGGTAAGGACACGAAGTATTGGATGGTTCGCTTTGATGCGGAGAATTATAAAGATATAACCATTAATTCGAAACAACGTTCCGCAGGGGCAAACCCCGGCCCACGAGATTTTGCGGTTGATTATAAACTTGGTAGTGCAGGTGACTGGCAAAGACTTGACACGGTGGTAGTAAAAAACGACTGGACCACCGGTGTGGTCGAAAACCTGGCCTTGCCCGAAATTAGCGATACGTATCCGAATACAATTTCGGTGCGATGGATTATGATAAGCGATACTTCAGCTTATGACAGTGAGGTTTTTGAAGACGGCATTTCATGGATAGATGATATTATGATTACAGGGACCTATGTGGAACCTAATCCCGATCCTATTCTTGCCGGATGGTCTTTCCCAAATGCTTTTAGTACCGAGTACACACCAGATACTTCTATTGCCGAAAATAGCGATTTTGAACTTGAACTGATAAACGACAACATTGGCGATGCCGAGGCCTTTAACCTGGGTAGCGGGTATTCTACATATGCGGCTTATGCTTCGGGCTGGAGTGATATGAGTGAGCAGAAATACTGGATGGTGAAGTTTAAAACCGACGGTTACGTGAATGTTTATTTTTCATCACGGCAATCGAGTAAGTCCCAGTATCCGGGCCCGGGTTCTTTTGTGGTCCAATACCGCGTCGGTGGTGGCGAATGGACAGATATCGAAGGAGCACAAGTACAGGTGGATGATTCATGGAATACCGGTGTATTAGAGAATGTCAGCCTTCCGGAAATTTGCTGGGATACAACTGCCTCAGTCTACTTGAGATGGTTGTCAACTTCCAATACAGATTTTAACGGAAATGCCCTGACGGATGAAGATGTATCCATTATTGACGATATCAGAATAAGAGGAGAAGTAAATACTATCGGTACGGAGGATATAGAGGCTCCGGATAAGCTGGATATATCACCCGTTCCCGCCGACGACAAGCTGTATGTTAGTAGCGATGAAAAATTTGCCCAAATAAGTGTTTTTAGTTTACGGGGAAAACAAATCAAAACTATTGAAGCAGCGAATGTCCGGCAACTACAGATTAATGTGGCAAATATAAACCCAGGTCCTTACGTGCTTAGAATCAAGATGGAAAAGGGGTATATTGTTACACGGAAGATTGTAGTGATGTAATTAGTTTGATTATCTTTGCGCATTCCGGGACCGGATAAAGTGATTTGCGCAGGCTTTTTAAAGAGCTTGTATTAAGGATTTTAGCAACTTTCTTTAGGGTTGCTGATTGCTTAACTCGTTTTTTGAGTTAGCCGTTATTGCTTATTAACCGGTTTGACCATTAATTAAAAAAATATTGTTTAAGAAAAAGTTTTTTCCCTATGAATATGAAAAAGTATTTAGCGCTCATGGTTGTTGCTTTATTGTTTTCCTCTTGCGCCAACAATAACAGACCGGAAAAAGTGGAGATGAAATCCTCCGAAAAAGAGCAAAAGACGACAGATAAAGGCTCAAATATTTTGAAACTGGCAGATTTTACTATGACGTTGCCTGCAAGTTGGAATAAAGTGGAGCCATCTTCCAAAATGCGTTTACTGGAATTTGAAACGCCTGCCACGAAAAATAATATAGCCGGATTTTATTTTGGTGAGCGTGAAAAAATGGTGGATGCGAATATCGAAAGATGGCGCGGCCAGTTTGTGGACCAGAAAAGCTTTGACCGTGAGAAATTTGATGACGGACAGATCTTTGTGAAGATTTCAGGGGTGTATAAAAAGAAACCGAACCCCATGGCACAGGAATATACAGAAGCGCCGGGCTATAAGACATTGGCAGCTATAATACCTTCCAATAAAGGGCCTTATTTCTTTAAGGTGGTGGGTGAAAAAGAGAATGTAGATGACATGGAAGAAGAATTCATCGAATTTATTGAATCCTACTCCAGGAATTAAACGCCGGTAGAATAAAAATCTACGGGGCTTAAAATCTCAGTAATATTAAAAACCCGGTTAAATTATTTGCCCTATTTACCCGGGTTTTATTATGTAATCGGCTGCATTGAAAATGCAACCTGAACCTATTCGTTTCAGGCAGGTTTTATTTCTGTTTATAATTCATTCAGGATTTTATCGATCTTTGATTTGACATCTTTCAAGTCTTTTTCAAATGAAGTTTTGAAATCTTCCCATTCCTCTTTAGAGATATTTTTTATTTTGTGTAATCTCTGATTCACCTTTTGGCGTTTTTCCTGAAGCTTCTCGATCGATTTTTTCTGCTCTTCATTTAGCTGGGTACCCTCTTTTTGTAGCTTATTGTTAAGCTCCCTGATTTTTTCGTTGATGTTAGCGAGCTCCTTATTAGCTTTTTGCTGAAGTTGCTTTTGTTCTTTCTTCAGCTCACTACTCTTTTCGTCTTTCGATGCATTCTCTCCCTCTTTTTGCTGGCCGGAATTGCATCCTGTAAATGCCATAAGGCCTACACTTAAGAGCAGGGCCATGCCAAACTTACTAAGTTGTATCATAATTGTTTTATTTTATATTTTTATAACTCCCCTAAAAAGGATCATATTATTTAATCCCTTTTAAAAGAAGTATAAAAGTGGTTAATTCTTTTTCAAAGATATTACTTTTTTAGAATATATCCAAATATTGAGGCCCCATTTTGAAATTTAGTTTTTGTAAGATGTCTCAGTTTTTTATGGAAATAAAAAAGGGTTCCAACGGCTAAACCGCTGAAACCCTCCTGTAATTGGTGGGTGATGTTAGATTCGAACTAACGACCCCCTGCTTGTAAGGCAGGTGCTCTGAACCAACTGAGCTAATCACCCAATTTTTTTTGTAATATAAAGAACTAACGACCCCCTGCTTGTAAGGCAGGCGCTCTGAACCAATCCCGAAAATTTCATTTTCGAGGACCCACGATTTGAAATCAAATCGGGGCTGAGCTAATCACCCAAAATTTCTTGCAATATAAAGAACAAAAATGATTTAAGCTATTTGACCTTCCCTTGCGATGCGTTGATGTCTGTAACAACCGCGTTCATCAACCCTTTTGCCAAATGCGGTTGCAAATATAGATCATTTTTTTTTCTAAACAAGAAGGATGATGAAAAAATTTGACTGCCTGCGAAACCCCAATAAATCTTATTTTTGCAACAAATAGCAGATAGTATTGATAAAGCAATTCAGGTTAATAGGATTAATGGTGCTGACAGGTTTCCTTCTTTATTCGTGTATGCCTTCACGCAAAGCTGGGAATAATGCATTTTTGAAAAAGAACGAGATTCAGGTGGAAGGAGAAGATGTGGATGAGGGCGATCTGGAAGATTTTGTGCAGCAAGAAGGTAACAAACGAATACTGGGAGTTTGGTGGTTCAAGCCATGGCTGTATCAACAATTGGATAAAGGTGAGACCACCGGGATTAAAAAGTGGATGAAGGAGAATCTGGCTTCTCCTCCTGTTTATTATAATCCTTCTATGGCAGTGAGCAGCGTTGACATGATGGAGCAATATCTCTTCAGCAAGGGCTATTTTGATGCTGAAGTAAATTTTGATACGGTTGAAAATAACAACAAAGCCACCATTACATACCACGCCAGCCCTAACAGCCCCTATTCCATTAAAAATATCGAATATCAGTTTGAGGACACCTTGCTGCGTCCTTATGTATTTTCCGATACAGTGAATTCCTTGATTAAAGAAGGCGATAAATACGATATGTATTTGTTGGACGATGAGCGGGATAGAATTGCCAAAAACCTACGGCGGGAAGGGTTTTACCGCTTCAATAAAGAGTATATCCGCTATAAGGTTGATAGTTCTTTGGTGGGCAATAATCTTGATGTCTATGTGCAGTTGTTACCCCGTAAATATCCTTCTCCTGAGGTTCCTGATAAAATGTTGACAAGGTCGCACAAACGCTACAAAATCAACAGGGTAATTATCAAACCCGATAAAAAAGTATTACAATCACCCGCGAGCACCGACACGCTGGAGCTCCAATACAGGAAATCCTTTAGCGATACCATTACGACCCCTTATACCTTTATCTATGACGAACCCATGCGGGTAAAACCCAAAACATACATGCGGCGAGTGAAAGTTAATCCCGGAAACTGGTATGATTTCAAGAATGTTCAAAGTACTTACGACAACCTTGCCGGGCTGGGTATCACGCGTTTTGTAAAGATTGATTTTTCAGAAAAGAAATCTCCCAATCTGCCTGATACGCTTGGTTTGCTAGATTGTAATATTGATATTAATCGTAAACCCGTTCATTCTCTTAGTGTTGAAACAGAAGGGACTAATACAGCGGGAAGGCCTGGTTTGGCCGGCCGATTGGTATACACCAACAAAAATCTCTTTAGAGGTGGAGAAGTATTTGATATTAGCATGAGGGGAGCCTTAGAAGCACAGGGAGGTACTAATGAGGCCGAGAATAAATTCCTGATATTTAACACTATTGAAGGGGGGATTGATGCCAGCCTGACAATCCCGCATTTTTTATTACCTGTCCAGCCTGAATTCTTCGCCCGGGATTATTATCCCTATACAAATATCAATACGGGTTATAACTACCAGAAGCGACCCGATTATGTGCGTTATATCACCAACTTTTCTTTTGGCTACAGATGGCGCCAGTCAAAGGCTAAAAAACATACGCTCACGCCGTTAAATATCAATGCCGTAAAAATATTTACCGAACCCAGCTTTGAGGAAAGGCTGCAGCAGTTGGATAAGAAATACAGGGAGCAATATACCAATCACCTTCTGGCCTCCCTCAAGTATTCTTTTATCTATAATACTCAAAATGTGAGAAATGGGAATGACTTTTTCTATTTGCGATCCAATTTCGAGTCATCGGGAATTATTATGGATTTCCTAAGTCAAACCCTTGGTTATGGGAAACAACTCGGAGGCTATAACACTCTTTTCAATATCCGGTACGCCCAGTTTTTACGAACCGATATAGATTTCCGGTATTATCACTACCCGGATCAGGATAAGACCCTGATTTTTCGCTCTCTTTTTGGTATTGGAGTCCCCTACGGCAACTCCGACGCGTTGCCTTTTGAGAAAGGATTTTATGCCGGCGGCGCGAATGGTATGCGTGGTTGGCGCATACGTTCCCTTGGTCCGGGAGGATATGATGACACCGGAGAAGGGGGCTACGACAAGATCGGTGACATCCAGATGGAATTTAATACCGAGTATCGCTTCCCGATTTACCGGTTTTTTGAAGGAGCTTTATTTGTCGATGCCGGTAATATTTGGTTGCTCAATAAAAGTAAAGATTATCCTAAAGGCCATTTTGATTTTGATTCTTTTTTGAAGCAGATGGCTGTGGATGCCGGTTTTGGTCTGCGTCTCGATTTTCAGTTTTTCACCTTAAGGGTGGATGCTGCTATTCCTTTCCGTCAGCCTTCCGAGCCTGCCGGGAATAGGTGGCAGAGCCTTACAGAAATCAAATCAGGGGATATATTCTGGAACTTCGGCATTGGCTATCCCTTCTAAATCGGCATTTGATATATTTATCAACAAAGGCAACCACGCTTAGGAAAGATTTATTATTTTTGAATCGAATTTTTAGAGTGCTATGGATAATTTTGTTGTTTCAGCCAGAAAATATCGTCCCGGGACTTTTAACGAAGTAGTGGGGCAAAAAGCCATTACTTCTACCCTTAAGAATGCGATTAAACATAATCACCTGGCCCAGTCATTTTTGTTTTGCGGGCCCCGCGGTGTGGGGAAAACCACTTGCGCACGGATTATGGCCAAGACCATCAACTGCGAAAATCCCACGGAGGACGGGGAGGCGTGCAATGTTTGCGACTCCTGTAAACGCTTTAATGAACAGGCTTCTTTTAATATTCATGAACTCGATGCTGCTTCCAACAATTCAGTGGATGATATTAGGACGCTGGTCGACCAGGTGCGGATACCCCCACAGGAAGGGTATTATAAAGTGTATATCATCGATGAGGTGCATATGCTTTCCCCGTCGGCTTTTAATGCTTTTTTGAAGACTCTGGAGGAGCCTCCCGAATATGCTAAATTTATTCTGGCCACCACGGAAAAGCATAAAATTATCCCCACCATTCTCTCACGCTGCCAGATTTTTGATTTTAAACGTATTCAGGTTAGTGAAATTGTAGAACATCTGCAGCATGTATCCCACAGAGAGAATATTACTTCCGATCCCGACGGATTGCAGATAATAGCTCAAAAGGCGGATGGGGCCCTAAGAGACGCTCTCTCTATTTTTGATCAGATTGTAAGCTTTGCCGGCAAAGAATTTACCTACCAGGATGTAATCGATAATCTCAATGTGTTGGATTATGAGTATTATTTTCGCCTTGTGGATTATTTTCTGGCCAATGACACGGCAGAGGTGCTCAAAATTTTTAGTGAGATATTGGACCAGGGTTTCGACGGACAACATTTTATCACCGGATTGGGAGAGCACTTGCGCAATCTCCTCGTAGCCAAGGACGAATCAACGCTCAGTTTGCTGGAGGTGGGGGAAAATATTCAAAAACGATACCAACAGCAAGCCGCCAACTGCGATTTTGCTTTTATCAATAATGCGCTCAATGAAGTAAATCAATGTGATATTCAATATAAAGGCAGTAATAACAAAAAACTGCATATTGAAATTTCGCTCCTTAGGTTAGCTTCGCTGAATGCAGAAGCCAATAAGGATAAAGATGTAAAAAAAAAGTCAGCCTGATAGCTCCTCCATTTCTTAAAAGAACAGCTTCATCATCAGGAAGTAAAAATATATCGGAGCAGCTCCAGGAGAAACAACGTCCTTTGCACCGGAAAACCAACCGTCCGGTAGGCAATGGCAAACTCGGATCACATTCTTTTCAACAAACCATGGAGAAGGAGTCAAAGCAGGAGGTTCAGCCGGCTACACCTTCCAGCGAACCCACAGAGGAGGACTATGAAAAAGCTTATAAATTTACACCCAAAGAACTTCAGGATGCATGGAATGACGTGGCTACTGTTTTGACCGGAGGGAAGAAAGACCTTTATTTTACCATGATTAACGGCAAGCTGGAGTTGGATCAGGAAAATTATATGATTACGCTCACCGTGCGTAACAAGCTACAACTTGAGGAGGTGAAGAAGAACCGTAAGAAAATTGTGGAAATTCTCCGGCGAAAACTGGATAATAAGATCCTGCAGTTGAGCATTAAAATTGATAATAATCCTAAATCCCGCAAACCCTATACAAGAAAAGAAAAGTTTGATCATATGGTGGAGAAAAATCCAACTCTCCGGGATT
This sequence comes from Bacteroidales bacterium, assembly GCA_021738485.1. Classification (GTDB taxonomy): domain Bacteria; phylum Bacteroidota; class Bacteroidia; order Bacteroidales; family JAIPAH01; genus JAIPAH01. The sequence goes on from JAIPBX010000011.1 coordinate 35,385, forward strand.
TGCGCGATAAACTGGGCCTTGATACAAAAGGGTAAAAGTATGATATATTGTCTGGGAAATACCAACTATGATATTGTCTTTGATGGGGGAGAAATCGCATCCGGATCCCCCGGTGGGTCCAAGCTCAATACAGCCGTATCCGCAGGAAGGCTGGGCCTGCCCGTGAGTCTTATAAGCCGGGCGGGAAATGACATGCTGGGAGAAAATACGGTCGCTTTTCTGCAAAAAAATAGTGTGAATACTTCTTTGTTTTTTTTGGATGAGAATTTTAAAACCAACCTGGCCCTGGCATTTCTTGATGATAACAAAAATGCTTCTTACCTTCATTATGGCAACGAGCAGGCTTATTACCAGGCTCCGCAGGTTGATTTTCAGGATGGGGATTTTTTGTTGTTTGGCTCTACATTTGCCATAGCTCCTCCTACCGATGGGGTTGTGGATGAAATACTGCACCAAACGCAGGGTAAACAGGTGGTGCGACTTTACGATCCGAATATCCGTAAAAAACATGCGAATATCGAAACTGCTGTAGGGAACGTTTTGAAAAGGATGGGCCAGGCACATATTATAAAAATATCGGATGAGGACCTCGGAGCAATGAACCTTACGGTGAATTATCTGAGTGATAATTTTGCCGATCATATTCTTATAATTACACGTAGGGAAAAAGAAGTGAGCCTTTTTTATAAAAAGAAAGAATTGCGGATAAAACCGCAGGCTTTAACTCCCGTTAGCACCATAGGAGCAGGAGACGGATTCAATGCGGGTATTATCAGGGCTTTATATAGCAAACGTGTTCTTCCCGACCAGCTAGGACGTATATCAAAGGATGACTGGCAGGATGTGGTTGAAAGTGGTAACGATATAGCGGCAGAAGTTTGCCGTCGAAAAGAAAATTATGTAGACAAAAAAACCAATCAATGATTAAAACGATAAGCCGATTTCTGCTGCGTTTGATGGGATGGAGAATCAGGGAAGACAGTGTCCCCGATGTGCGTAAAGCCGTCATTCTTGTAGCTCCTCATACCAGCAATAAAGACTTTTTGATTGGCCGGCTGGCTTTTAATATGCTGGATATTAAGGCCGCCTTCTTAATCAAAAAGGAGGCTTTCTTTTTTCCAGTAGGCGGTATCCTTCGCAAAATAGGAGGTGTTCCCGTGTCGCGCAACCGCAAAACGAATCTCGTAGATCAGCTTAGCCGGTATTTTAGCCATTCGGAGGAGTTGATGCTGGTGGTTACCCCCGAAGGAACCCGTTCTTATGTAAAGAAGTGGAAGCGCGGATTTTATTACATTGCCCTTAAGGCCAATGTACCAATTATTCTTTCTTATATCGATTATGCCCGGAAAGAAGGGGGCATGGGAAAGGTTATTTATCCTTCAGGCGACATTGAAAAAGATTTTGCGGAAATTGTGAATTTCTACCAGGGCATTACGGCCCGTTATCCCGAAGATTTTTGCCCGCAACCGGTGCTTCGCTAATCTATTGGTTGTCTGTCGAGGAAACAGTTTTTAATCCTATAAGTTTGTCATGGAGTTTTCCCGGTGGGCGGTAATAAACATAAATGGTGTAATTGTTTTCCGTATCCGAAAAGGAGTTTTCTATTCGTTTTAATGTGGCTTGCTTTTTTCCGTCCTGCAGATAAGCATACAAATAGTTATAATAGCCTTGTTTAAGATAAAGTTTCCCTTCATAGGCTTTTGTCCGGTAGTTATACTCCATTCGTGATCGCTCATTAAATTCCCATTTGGTAAGCTCTCCCATGATATAAATTCCGCCATTGGCCAATGGGTTTTCAAACGGCAGGGTAAAATGTACCCATGCATAATCCGCTTCAATTTCCGAATCTTCATATTCAGTGGTCTTTATCAGACGCTTGCCGTTGATGTCTTCACGATAAGTGTAGGATTTATAGCGTCTTATATTATCCGGGTAGAGGTAGACCTGGTTCTTTTGACCCGAGCGGTCAATTTCTTGAACCTGGGCCGATTGGTACTTGAAACTTTTGAGATCGAAGTGCCGGAATTCGTTGCCCCCTTCAAAAAGATTGATGTCCTCATAGTTATATTCCAGCGTGTTTTGCGAGATGTTTAACGGTTTGATGTCGACAATTTTATTATCCTTCCGTTCATTCTGCTGCACTATAACCTTCAAGTCCCGCTCGGGATTAGCTACGTTAAGATTCAGGGTGTTTATACTAAAATCCACTTCCTGCTTAGTATGCAGAAAACGGGGAGAAGTAGCTTTCTTAACGGTGGCAGAAATCGCTACCTGCCTTTTAAAAATTTTAAACCGGGCCGAAAGCAAAGGCTTTCCGGATTGCCCCTTGGGATAAACGACAAGGAGGTAATTACCCGTTAACAACGGCATCATGTCATCGCTCGGAAAAATTAGTTTATAATGAATGAAGGGCTGAAGAGTATTGTAGGAGAAACGATAGTCTTCAACGTATCCCTCGTCAAATCCCCGGATGTATTCCGTTTTCCGGATATCCGACGGCTCCCAGGTAGCTGAGCAATGGATGAAGGTATACCGTAAGTCCTGCGTCCTGTCTTTGAATATATCAAAGGACATAACAAGGCTTTGCTTCAAATCATTAATGTTTACCCAGGGTTCGGAAAGGGGATGGCCTTTTTTATGAATATCCAGGGAATGGATACTTGTGTCATACACATGGGTCTCATACCTGAAGTAGTCTTTCTGGTAATAGTCTTCCTGCTGGGCGTGAGATGTTAAGGAAAGAGCTACCGTAATAATAAAGAAAAAAGATTTCAGATTCATAACTATATTTTTGATTTAGACCCCAAATTTAACGAACAATGGGATATTCTCTTTGTTAAATTTTGTTGTGATTTTATTAACAATTATGATTGTTTGTACATAAACAACAGCTTGAAATTTGCGTTATTGTTTCAAAACTGTTAAATTTTTAAGTACAATATAAACACTGTTTAAATTTAGGGATTTGATAATCATTTGTTTAAATGACTGATAAAATTTATTTAAATTAAGACTAAATTACATATGTTATGAAATGGAATCAAATAAATAAAAAATGGCTTTATTTTTTGCTATTTTTAAAATATAGTTCTAAAATTGCATAATCATTTACATAATATCATATATCAATAAATAATTGATACATTGCAAACGGAATCAGACTATTAATTACAAAACGTATGTCAGATACTATTAAGTTAAAACGAGGGTTGGATATCAAACTGATAGGGATAGCGGAAAAAAAGGTGACTCCACTTAATGCCCGTAAGTTTGCCGTAAAGCCTACTGATTTTGTCGCGCTTCGTTACCCGAAGGTTTTAGTTAATGAGGGCGACGAAGTGAAGGTCGGAACGGTGCTGTGCTATGATAAATACCGGGAACGCATTCAGTTTACTTCCCCGGTGAGTGGGAAAGTTATAGGTATCAAACGTGGCCCTAAGCGTATTTTGGAAGAGTTTCAGATAGAGGCTGACGAAAAAGACAGGCATGTTGATTTTGGTGCTGCCAATCCCGCCGATTTGTCACGGGAAGAGATCATTCAAAAGATGCTTGACAGCGGTACATGGCCTATGTTACGTCAGCGCCCTTATTCAGTGATTGCCAATCCCGACGACAAGCCGAAAGCCATTTTTATTTCAGGCTTTGATAGTGCACCACTGGCACCCGATATGAACTTTATCGTTGAGGGAAAGGAACGCGAATTCCAGGCCGGTATAGATGTGCTGAAACAATTGACGGAAGGAAAAGTACATTTGAACCTGAAAGCCGGCGATAACCCCTCCAAAGTGCTAACAGGTGCCAGCAATGTGGATATGCACTATTTTCAGGGTCCACACCCGGCTAGTAATGTGGGAGTGCAAATTCACCATATCGATCCTGTCAACAAAGGAGATGTCGTGTGGTATACCTATCCCCAGGAAGTGATTACAATTGGACATTTATTTCTGGAAGGAAAATACAACCCTGAAAAAATCGTCGCCCTTACCGGTTCGGAGGTGCTTAAACCGCAATATTATAAGACCCGGATCGGGGTGTCTATCGAAAATATGGTGAAGGATAATGTGAAAGAGGGCCAACTGCGTTATATCAGTGGAAACGTATTAACGGGGACAAAAATCCGAAAAGACGGCTATCTTTCGTTTTATCATAACCAGATAACGGTCATTCCCGAAGGCAATTATTATGAGTTTTTCGGCTGGGCCAAACCCGGCCTGAATAAGTTTTCCGTTTCCCGATCTTTCCTCTCCTGGTGGTTCAAGCCTAATAAAAAACACAGGCTCGATACGAATATGCACGGAGGCGAACGAGCTTATGTCATGTCGGGAGAATATGATAAGGTGATTCCTATGGATATTTTACCTGTCCAGCTCGTGAAGTCAATCATTATTGAAGATATTGATTTGATGGAGAACCTGGGAATTTATGAAGTGGATGAGGAAGACTTTGCTTTGGCTGAGGTCGTCTGTACCTCAAAAATAAATGTGCAATCGATTATCAGAAAAGGTCTTAATCTGATGAGAGCTGAGATGAGTTAATCACAAAGAGTTGAAAAAAACAATATGAAAGCATTACGAAAGTATATTGATAAAATAAAACCTCATTTTGAAGAAGGGGGTAGATTTGAAAAGTTACACTCTACATTTGAAGCTTTTGAAACATTCCTCTTTGTCCCCAACACAGTTACCACAAAAGGCAGTCATATCAGGGATGCTATTGATATGAAGCGAACCATGTCTACGGTTATTATGGCAATGATTCCCGCGTTGCTTTTTGGTATCTGGAATGTGGGCTATCAGCATTTTCTTTCAGAAGGAGTGATAGCCGAAACCGATTTCTGGACAATTGTAGGCTTCGGGGTAGTGAAAGTACTGCCCATTATCATAGTCTCTTATGTAGTAGGTTTAGGGATTGAGTTCTATTTTGCCCAAATAAGAGGCCATGAAGTTAATGAAGGCTTCCTTGTATCCGGAATGCTCATACCCTTGGTAATGCCTCCCGATGTTCCGCTTTGGATGGTAGCTGTGGCCACAGCTTTTGCGGTAATCTTCGGAAAAGAAGTGTTTGGAGGTACCGGTATGAACATCCTTAACCCGGCCCTTACAGCCCGGGCATTTCTGTTTTTTGCCTATCCGGCCGAGATGTCGGGCGATAAGGTATGGATTGCCGAACGGGCCGACGCCTACTCCGGAGCTACGCCTTTATCCCTGGGAGGCTCCGGTAAAATCGATCAGATACCTGATTTTGCGGATATGTTTTTTGGTTTTATCCCTGGTTCTATCGGTGAAACCTCCACCCTGGCAGTGCTCATTGGGGCGATTGCTTTGATTGTTCTCGGTGTAGGTAGCTGGCGGATTATGCTCAGTACTGTGCTCGGTGGCCTTTTTATGGGATATATCTTTAACCTGTGGGGAGCTAATGCCTATATGGAAATACCGGCGCATTATCACCTGGTAATGGGTGGGTTTGCTTTCGGAGCCGTATTTATGGCCACAGACCCCGTATCGGCTACCCAAACTACCAAAGGAAAATACATCTACGGAGCGCTCATAGGAATAATTGCCATACTCGTGCGGGTGTTTAACCCAGCCTACCCTGAAGGGATGATGCTGGCTATTCTCTTTATGAACGTGTTTGCTCCGTTGATTGACCATTATGTTACTCAGGGAAATATAAATAGGAGATTGAAACGGGCTCAGGCTGTTGCTGGATAATAAAAATATTAAAGAATAATACAATGTTTAGTAACAAATACATATTCACATACGCAGCTGTAATGGTTACAGTGGTGGCCGTCATTTTATCTTCGGCCGCTACACTGCTACAACCATTGCAGGAGAAGAATGAAAAGATTGAGAAGATGAGCGGAATACTGGCTTCGGCGGAGCTAAAACCTGCCGAAAAGTCAGAAATGCTCAAGACTTATAATGAAAAGATCGTTGAAGAATGGGTCATCAATACCGACGGGGAAATTGTCAGTAAATACAAAGACGGAGAGTTTGTAAAAGGCGATTTCCGGGCTTTTGATATTAAACTGGAAGATGAGTTGCACAAACTTGACCAAATGGAAAAAGGCAAGGATGTGGAACCGCATTTCCCCATTTATATCGCTAAAAATGACGGTGAGCGGATATTTATCATCCCGGTAAGGGGAAAGGGTCTATGGGGCCCCATTTGGGGAAACGTAGCCCTGAAAAATGATTTTCGTACCATCGTCGGTACAACATTCGGGCATAAATCCGAAACGCCCGGTTTGGGAGCTGAAATCGCCAATAAGCCTTTTCAGAACCAATTTATCGGGAAAACCATTTTCAACGAAGATTACGAATTCACTTCTATTGAGGTTGTTAAAGGAGGTGTCGAAAACAGCAATGTAGACCCGAAACATGGCGTGGATGCCATATCGGGAGGTACTATCACCAGTAATGGTGTTTCATCGATGTTGAAAGAAGTGTTATCAGTTTATAAACCTTTTGTCAAAAAACATATAATATAATTATGGCTGCAGATAATATGAAAGAACCGCTATTTTCTGCCAAGAACAGAAAATTGTTGTCAACACCGCTTGGCAGGGAAAATCCTATTACCGTCCAGGTACTGGGAATATGTTCAGCCCTGGCCGTTACGGCAAAGCTCGAGCCATCAGTGGTTATGGCTTTATCCGTAGTGGCGGTTATGGGTATTGGTAATACGGTAATCTCCCTGCTGCGGAATACAGTGCCGCCAAGAATCCGGATTATCGTTCAGCTAACGGTAATTGCTTCTCTGGTCATTTTGGTTGACCAGGTCCTGAAAGCCATAGCCTATGACGTGAGTAAACAGCTATCGGTGTTTGTAGGGCTTATCATTACCAACTGTATTATCATGGGACGATTTGAAGCTTTTGGAATGAGCAATAAACCCTGGCCATCCTTCCTTGACGGAATAGGCAATGCTATGGGCTATGGATGGATCCTGATAGCTGTGGGGTTTGTCCGTGAACTGTTGGGTTCCGGAACGCTCTATGGCTTCCAGGTGATACCGCAGGCATTTTATGATGCAGGATATGTCGATAACGGAATGGCCATATTGCCGCCAATGGCGCTGATCATTGTCGGAGCAATAATATGGATCCAACGCTATAAGGATCGTGAATTAATTGAAGAAAACTAATCGGAACGTAAAGACACGGAAGTTATGCAAGATTTAGTGAGCATATTTGTAAAGTCGATTTTTGTTGATAACATGATATTCGCCTATTTTCTGGGGATGTGTTCTTATCTGGCCGTATCGAAAACGGTCAAAACATCCGTAGGATTGGGCGCTGCTGTTATTTTTGTGCTGGGTATTACAGTGCCTATTAATTATCTTATAAATAATTATATCCTTCAGCCGGGGGCTTTGACGTGGATTTCTCCCACGCTGGCTGATGTGAACCTGAGCTTTTTGTCATTCATTTTGTTTATTGCAGTGATTGCATCTATGGTGCAACTGGTCGAGATGATTATCGAAAAGTTTAGTCCCGCTCTGTATTCCTCGTTGGGAATATTTCTGCCATTGATTGCTGTGAACTGCTCCATTTTAGGAGGGTCACTTTTCATGCAGGAAAGGGGCTATCAGACAATTGCCGAGGCGACCTCTTTTGGTCTGGGTTCCGGTGTAGGCTGGTTCCTGGCTATTGTAGGAATTGCCGCTATACGCGAGAAAATTCGTTATTCCAATGTTCCCGCTCCCCTACGCGGACTGGGAATTACCTTTATCATCACGGGGTTGATGGGTATAGCGTTTATGAGTTTTATGGGTATTAAATTGTAAATAGAAAAAGACTGAAAATGATATTACTCGAAACAGGTATTGGTATCGTTGTGGGCGTAAGTATCGTAGCTTTTCTCTTCATTATTTTGCTTTTGGTGGGAGTGCTGCTGTTTGCCCGGAAGAAACTTATCCCGCAGGGAAAAGTAACGATAACAATTAACGATGAAAAAGAAATTGAAACCGATCCGGGAACGACGGTGCTGGGCGCGTTAGCAAGTAGTGGCGTCTTACTCCCTTCAGCCTGTGGTGGCCAGGGCACATGCGGGCAATGCGCCTGCCAGGTTTTTGAAGGCGGCGGCTCCATTCTTCCTACCGAAAAAGGTTTCTTTTCCAGGAAAGAAGAGCAGGAAAACTGGCGCCTTGGGTGCCAGGTCAAGATAAGGGAAGACATGAAGATTGGTGTGCCCCCCGAAGTGTTTGGTATTCAGAAATGGACGTGTGAGGTGGTCTCCAACAAAAATGTGGCCACCTTTATCAAAGAGTTTGTCGTTAAACTGCCCGAAGGGGAAACACTGGATTTCAAATCCGGTGGATATGTCCAGATCGATATACCTCCCGCGGAAGTTGATTTCGGAAAAGATATTGAGGTGGAAGACGAGTATAGACCCGATTGGGACAAGTTTAATATGTGGAAGCTTAAGATGAAGAATTCCGAACCCATCTACAGGGCATACTCCATGGCCAACCATCCGGCGGAGAATGACATTATCATGCTGAATGTGCGTATCGCCACACCGCCTTTCGACCGTAAGAAAGGGGACTTTAAAAATGTGAATCCGGGAATTGCCTCATCCTACATCTTCTCCCTGAAGCCCGGCGATAAAGTTGATGTGTCAGGGCCCTATGGCGAATTTTTCCTCAAGGATACGGATAAAGAGATGATGTTTATCGGTGGGGGTGCCGGTATGGCTCCTATGCGCTCCCATTTGTTCCATTTGTTTAAGACGGTCAAAACCGACCGGAAAGTTACTTTCTGGTATGGGGGACGTTCCTTAAGGGAATTGTTTTACGTGGACGAATTTGAAGAGATACAACAACAATTCGATAATTTCGAATTTCATATCGCGCTGTCCGAACCGCTTCCCGAAGATAACTGGAACGGCCATACAGGGTTTATCCATACTGTGATTATGGATAATTACCTCAAAAAACACCCGGAACCCGAAGAGATAGAGTACTATCTTTGCGGGCCACCCATGATGAACCAAGCCGTATTTAAGATGCTTGACGATTATGGCGTACCGCCTGAAAATATTGCCTTCGACGATTTCGGAGGATAATTAATAAAACCCGGTTGAAATGATCAGCCGGGTTTTTTTGTAAAGGTAGGTAAAAGGAGAAAATTGACAATTACATAAGCTTCCACAAGCTTAAAAACCATTGAAAGACAAAAAATGGTTTTATTTTTGACCGAAATAACATTGCCATGAAAAAAATAGCTATAATATCGCTCATGCTGATGGGCTTAGCCTCCTGCAAGGGACTTTTCACCAGCGATCCCGTCCGGTTTAAGGGAGAAGCACAGGGGACTTACTATGCCATAACCTATTATGATGATGAGCAAAGAGATTTTTCCGAAGAGATTGATTCATTGCTTACCGAATTCGATAAAACAGCATCGGTCTATGTTCCCAATTCCATTATCTCTAAGGTGAATAAAAATAAGCCCTATACCCTGAATGAAATTTTTCTCGACATTTATAAAAAAGGCATGGAAGTAGCCCGGCAAACCGACGGAAAATTTGATATGACAGTTATGCCGCTGGTAAATGCCTGGGGGTTTGGCTTTGAGACACGGAAGAAAGTCGATACGGCAACGATTGACAGCATAATGCAGTTTGTGGGATATGAAAAGATACAGCTACAAGATGGCCAATTGGTCAAGGAAGACCCCCGCGTTCAGTTGGATTTTAACTCCATAGCCCAGGGATACTCCGTGGACTGGGTTGCGGATTTCCTGGAATCGAAGGGCATAGAGGATTACCTGGTGGATATTGGCGGCGAAGTATATGCAAAAGGCAAAAAGCCGGGAGCTGAATTCTGGCGGGTTGGTATAGAGAAGCCGGCTAAAGACAAGCATGCGGCACGCGAGATAAAGGATGTGATAGCCCTGAAAGATAAAGCCATGGCCACCTCAGGAAGTTATCGTAAATATTACGAAAAAGACGGGGTAAAATATTCTCATACCATTAATCCTCAAACCGGATTCCCGGTAAAACACTCTATGCTCAGCGCTTCGGTAGTGGCCGACGACGCAGTTACAGCGGATGCCTATGCAACAGCTTTTATGGTGATGGGCCTCGAAGAATCAAAAAAATTTATCAATAAAAAACCCGGTCTGGAAGGATATTTTATCTACTCAGACCGGGACGGAAAATTAAAAACCTATTTTACCTCACGAGTGCGTGAGCTTCTGTATTAATTCATTGTTTTTACTTCTACCTTTTTTTGGTTCTCATTGTCGCAAGAGTCTCCTCCACATCCGCAGGTGAGCTGCTCCCCCGATACGGTGATGCCGCTGCTGCATGATTTCTTTACTTCCTGCTCTTTGCTGAGCAGTACTTTCAGCCCTATGGCAACAAATAATAGCGCAACGGCTCCTATTGATATCAGAATTAATTGTAACATATATATTTCCTCCTTATTATAAAAACAACCACTGTTAAGACCCTAACACTTAACAGTGGTTGTTGTTTATTCTCCTTTCAGCTATTAACAAATTATAAGGGTTTAAGATGAGGATAAAGCTTCGAAGTCTTGCTGTAATTCTTCTCCTTCAGCCCTACATATCCTTTTCTGAAAAAGCTGAACGTATTGGTTTTATCCAGCTTAAGGTTCGACAGGATGTTTTTGTTGTTAGTTCTGCGATAGCGATTTACAAACTCTGATATCTCGGAAATGTGTACCGGGTCATCGTAATTTTTGAGATATTCGTAAACCAGCTCTTTAATCGTTCCCGTCCTTACGTTATCCCACTTTTTCAGGGCATAAGTACTGGTCTTACCAATAGCTGTTACTTCATCAATACTCAGAATGGAAGAGCGCAGCGACTCGATATTTTGCGGTACCCTGATTTTTTTCTTGTATAAGGCATTACAAATCTCTTCCAGCGTCATAGGCTTTTTATACTCTTCCATCACCTCAATGATGTACTCTGATATCTTTTTCAGCGTATTGCGCTTGATGTGCAGACGATTCTGTTTGTCCTTGTAAAGACCAAACTCTTTTAGTATCAGCTTGTCACAGAAGGGCTTGGCGATTTTGATGGTTTTATCATCCTTGTCTTGCACATATTTACTGATAAGCTTGAGATAGTCAAGAGTATAATCCTCTTCGACCCTCTGATGGACCAGGTTATACACTTCTTCGTAAAAGCCCTGGAAATCATACTTGTGCTGTATCTTTTTGTTGACCAAAAAGTAGATGTGATGCGTATAATTGTCATTGAGGAATAGAGGACTAAAATCATTGTAAAGCTCCGCAAAAGCGTAGGCATAAAACTTCGGCGTATAGTCGAGGTCTTCATACCTGTTGAGCTTATTCGCATGCATCTCGTCCATAACGATGAAATTCTTGTTAGAATCGACCTTATAGTCATAGTAGTTACGGGTATAATACAACTCATCGTTGAAGATGCTTAGTATCTCACGCAGCTTTGTGGGGATATATAAGGCGATCTGCCGCACTCTTTCGCGCGTTATGCCATAGATGTCCCCGATAGACTGGAGCGTCATTTTTTCTTCATTTTTCAGGAAATTGAAATTGTGCCGAAAAATGAAGTATTCCCGGTCGGATAATTCGTTTTCCAGAATCTCCGAAAGGAATTTAAATATCGGGAAACGACGCATGAGAAAATACTGCCTGTATGGCTCGGCCGTTTCGCTGGTGATGCCATAGCGCGTGTAGCAGTAAAACTTGAGCTTGTCGAACAAATAGTTGTCTTCATCAAGCTCTAAGTCGTTGGGGGAGACGTCATATTCAGAAATGTATTTCTTCGACATCTCAATGAGCTCGTTGTTGGTCTTTTCTCCGCAATTTCTTACCTGCTTGAAGGTTTGGTTCTTAAAATAGTATAAAAGGATCTTAAACAGATTGTCCAATGAGCCGTTCAAGCAAACTTTTTTGGTGCGTTCCGACAGACCGTTAATTACTTTTAACTCCTCGATGTGATAATTAATTAACTTATTTTGTTTTGCCACGATTTAAAATTTTTGGTTAACTATTCGTTACAAAAATAATAATATAACAACCCTAAGTCAATTTACCTCAAAAAAATTTTGGTATATTTTTCCTTCAAACGTTTGCACTAGCGGCTTTTTCTCAGCTCATAACATGCTATTGCCGTTGCTATGGAGGCATTCAAAGATTCGGGGCCTTCCTGAAAACTGGGGGTAAATCGAGATATACTCATTTTTTTGTGAATATAAACTTGAACAGATTTAGATATGCCGTTAGCTTCGCTACCCGCTACAATAATATTTTTTTTATTTGACTTTTGCTTATCAATGGGATCACCTTGCATAAAGAGTCCTATAATCATGAATTGGTCGGTTAATAGGGAAAGTATCTGCGGCAGCTCGCGATAAAAAACATTAACGCGGGCGATGGAGCCCATAGTGGATTGGATGGTCTTGGGATTGTACACATCTACAGTATCTTCAGAGCAGATAATATCATTGATGCCAAACCAATCGGCCGTACGGATAATCGTTCCCAGGTTACCGGGGTCGTTGATGCCGTCAAGCATAAGAGTAAGGTCACCCAACTCACCAGGGTTAAAATAAGAATGTGGTTTATCCACCACTGCTAATACTCCCGAGCTGGTGGACCGGCTGGATATTTTTCCAAAGGTTTTTTCATCACTGATAACCGTGGGCAAATCAGGGTAGGCGTTTTGCAGGTTTTGGCTGGCCGGAGTGAGCACCAGCAAGTCAACAGAGAGACTAGAGTGGACCACATCATCGAGAATTTTTATCCCCTCCACAAGAAATTGCCCTTCTTTATTTCTGAACTTCTTGCGATGCAGGGACCTTATATGTTTTATCTGACGGTTTGATAGTGCCATGATATCTGCAATTATATAACAAAGATAGAAGTTTTGAGGATTTATCCCTGACTTTCAAAGATACGGATGAGTATGGTCGATAAGGCTTTCAGTGTATTGGAAATCCGGGGCTATCAGAAAAGAAATGCAAAACTTCAGGAAATTTATTATCAAATTGACTGAATCAATTGAGGTGGAAGAAAATGGAAAAATTAACCTGCGATATTTATCAGGTGCTTGGGAAGATACTTTTGATTCAGAAATAAATAAAATCAGAGATTCAAAGGTTGAAAAAAAATAATCATGGTAACTGAGAATTCAAATGAATTTGAGCGAATATCCGGAATAAAAAAACGCCCGAATTTCTCCGGGCGTCCTGAGCGAAAGACGGGACTCGAACCCGCGACCCTAACCTTGGCAAGGTTATGCTCTACCAACTGAGCTACTTTCGCTTATGTTTCTGTTTTTTTCTCTCTTCTCTTCTTCCGCGTCCCTATCCGCCTCAGGCGGATATGCTCAACCAATCCCGAAAATTCTATTTTCGAGGACCCTCGATTTGAAGCTCAAATCGGGGCTGAGCTACTTTCGCTTATGTTTCTGTTTTTTTCTTTCTTCCCTTCTTCCGCGTCCCTATCCGCCTCGTATGTTTGCACCCAACAATGAAGGACCCTGTTTTTTTATTATTGTTGTAGGATAATAACAAGCAGGGAGAAGACAGGATAAACATGCTCCGCCAGATGCATTTATTGATGACATCGTGCCTGAGATAAGT
>JAIPBX010000012.1 GCA_021738485.1 Bacteroidales bacterium
GATATCTGTTTTAAATCCCAATATCCAAGCACCAAATCCCAAACAAATTCCAATTTTCAAACCCCAAACATCTAATATCCTTTTCTTCGTTTGTGTATTGGATTTTGGTGCTTTTTTGAAATTTGGGAATTGTTTTTTGGGTTTTCTCCCGATTGTTGAGCTTGAGCGCCACACAATAACTCAGCGACCAAACAGGGCGTCACAGACGCCAAGATGCTCCGCAAGCGAAGCATTCGCGCACGAGCTATGGATTTAAACCCCAAATCTCAAGAACCAAATCCCAAACAAATTCCAATTTTCAAATCTCAAGCATCTTCTCTTTTCTTTGTTTGAAATTTGGTTTTTGGTGCTTTTTTGAAATTTGGGAATTGAAATTTGAAATTTTGTCCAATCACTAATCAACCAATTACCATTCAACCATTCAACCAATTAACCAACGCTACCCCCCAAGCAACAGGTTCCAGAAATTGTTTTTTTCTAATGGATTTTTGACCACAAGTACCGGTACGGGGCTTTTGTACTTTCTCACCTCTTCGGCCACAAAGCCTAACAGGGTGGCATGGGAGGAGGTTTTTCCCTGTGCCCCGACTACTACTAGATTTGCTTCCGTGGCATTGGCCTTTTCCATAAGACGCACGGCTTGCTTGTTATAATCGGTCACTTCCACGTGTCGGGTAATTTTGGCGGGCTTGCGGGCATGCTTTTTCAGGAACCGCTCCATTCGCCGCTTCCCTTTTTTCTCTACATACCGGGCAATCGATTGTCGCGGCGTGAGGGGAAAATAGATTTTGGGCATCTTAAATAAAAGATGACAACCCATGTACGATTTGGTATAATCAGCAATCTGCGAGGCCAGTTTAAAGGCTTTGGCCGATACCGGCGAAAAATCCAAAGCCGTTAGGATATGATCGATTTTATGATGTGGTGAAAGAGGCACCAGCAGCATATCGCTTTCGCCGTAAGCCATAATCCTCCCCGAATACAACTCTTTTCGATCCATATCAGCCTTTTTTCCCAGGGTAGTAACATCCACATCATTTTTCCGGATATAATCAATTATCACCTGGGAAGCATCCCGGTTTTCTTTAACCACTTCCGTTTCAATGTGGGTCTTGCTCAGATCATAGGGCTGGGTATGTTCTTTAACCTTCCATTCAACATATTCCTTAAGTTCGCGGCGAATCTGTCCCGAACGTTTTTGCTGCTCCGGTATATCGTAAGTCTGAATCACGTGGATAAATGTCAGCTTTTCGGCTTCCACAATATCAGCCAAAAAAGCGGCATAACGGATAATCCAAATATCCATTCCCGACAAATCCAAACAAGCAAGTATGTGTTTATAGTATTTCATTCACCAGCGTCTTACAATATTTCCTAATTGAGCAACTATTCCTTGTCTTTATCCTTACTTTTTTTCCCTATCGCCTCCTCCAGGAGGTCGCGATAAGATTCTTTCTCTTTTTCTTTTCGCAACTGCAACATCTGGTAATGCTCCATACGCATCCCTTTCAGCAGGCTCCGGCTCATCAACACAAGTATCAGGGCAAAAGGAAGGCCGGTTGTTATAGCAGCTGTTTGTAAAGCTTTCAGGCCTCCGCCCAGCAGCAAAACCGCCGCTACCCCGCCAACGGCAAATGCCCAGAATACACGCTGATAGACCGGCGTTTGTGTTTTACCTCCCGAGGTAAACATATCAACTACCAAAGAACCCGAATCCGAAGAAGTTACAAAAAAACTGACAATTAACAAAATGGCTACAATATGTGTCACATAAGCCAACGGGAAATTATCCAGCAATGAAAAAAGGGATAGGGCCACATCTTTTTCGATGATATCAGCTACCGATCCTACGCCGTGAAGCTCCATAAATACAGCCGATCCGCCAAAAGCTGAAAGCCACAGGAACGTAAGTAATGTAGGGACGATAAGGACACCAAGGACAAATTCGCGAACAGTTCGTCCTATAGAAATCCTGGCTATAAACATCCCTACAAAGGGCGACCAGGAAATCCACCAGGCCCAGTAAAAAATCGTCCAATCATTTTGCCATGAGGAGCCCTGGTAACTCTCAGCCCAAAAACTCTTATAAAAGAAGCTTTCGATATAAGCTCCAAAGTTCTGGCCATACGAATCCAGGATAAATACTGTGGGCCCGAACACAATGACAAAAACAAGCAGTACCGCTCCCAGGTTGATATTCAGTTCACTGAGACGCTTCACTCCCGAATCCAGGCCCGATATTACCGAACCCGTGGCTATCAGCGTAATAATAAGTATCAGTACTACCTGTACTTCAGGACTAATGGTAATATCAAACAGGTAATTCAAACCACTATTCACCTGTTTTACTCCAAAGCCGAGAGAAGTAGCCAAACCAAAAACAGTGGCAATTGTTGCCAGTATATCGATGCCATTCCCTAAGGGTCCGTGAATACGTTCTCCAAAAATCGGATAAAATACCGAACGAATGGCTAGAGGCATCTTACGGTTAAAAGCGAAAAAAGCCAATGCCATTCCGACCAGGGCGTAAATTCCCCAGGCATGCAGCCCCCAATGCAAAAAAGAAAAATTCATGGCCTCCTCCGAGGCGGCCACCGATTTTGGGTCACTCATAGGAGGCTGCAGGAAATGAAAAACAGGCTCGGCCACACTCCAAAAAAGGATCCCGATGCCCATACCGGCACTGAAAAGCATAGCAAACCACGCCGACCGCTTAAACTCAGGAACAGCCTCCTGCCCGCCAAGACGTATTTCTCCGTATTTACTAAACGCAAGATAAATCATGAAAAAGAGGAAAAAATTCACTACCAGGATAAACAGCCATCCGGCATTATTAGAGATAGTATCCTGAACAGTGAGAAACACCTCTTCCATGGGCTCACCTACAATCAGGGTTATGGCTATAAAGGCGACAATAATAATCGACGAAGGGATAAAAACCGCGGGATGGACATCCACAAATCGTTTAAAATTGTTCTTACTCTTCTTACTTTCGTAATTTTCCATCGTTAAAAATCATAAATGGCCTTTTACACAATTAATAAACCCATCACGCGGATGATCATCAAAATGCACATTATTACAATGTGAATTCTACCTTCGAAGGAAATAAAAATTTTTGAAAATAAAAAGGGAAATGCCCATCATTCCCTGTTTTTAGACAAAACGCATTCCGTTTACGGCAAGCATTTGTTTGTTACCCAGCCAGCTATAAAGCAATAAGCAAGGCTTTTCACCGGTTTTCAAGTCATGAGCCTCTGAGGTGCCTATCAAACTTGTTTCCGATTCATTAACAGTTTTACCATTTATGGTGGCTTCGCCGCTCAAACAGATGTATAGCTCCTGAATATCATCATGCAAATGTTTCGGATAATGAGTATGAGGTCCAAGAACCAGTATGCCTATTAACATGTTTTCATTAAATACATGTCCTTTATGCCCCATCAGATTACAAAATGCAAAATTGTCGGATAAATCCGACGGTAAATTTTTATAGTCTTGTTCCCATCGTAAAAGATCGGATACTTGATTCAAGACATTAATAAGCGGAGTAAAATCGCTGGAAAAATTTATAAAAGAAGATAAAGGATAATTGTGGTTTACTTTTTTCATCTGAGGCTGCCTGGATTGAATCTTAAAGTCACCCCGCAAATATTCAATATTCTTCAAAATTTGAGCTACATGTTTTGCAACGGGTGAATCCTGGTTTTGTTCCGACAAAAAAATTGTTTCAACTTCTCTAAGCAGTTCGTGCCAGTTAATTACATCAATTTGTGTATTCTGCATGATATTTTGGCTATTATAATTGCTGCAAATATAACCAATTTTAAATGCTATGAAATATTTTACCTATGGATGATCTTTTCCAATAATTTTTAACAACGGGAATTATTCCATTAAGGTATTGTATTTTTACAGTGGCGTTTTCAATTTAAACCCAAATCAACTAAAAGTCGGTAACACAGACGATAGAACACACTTATGTTTATAATATTTGACACGGAGACTACCGGTTTACCCAAAGATTATAATGCACCCCTGAGTGACGGTCAAAACTGGCCGCGACTGGTGCAACTGGCATGGCAGATCCATGATGAAAAAGGCGATCTTGTAGAGGCGCGGGATTATATAGTAAAACCCGAAGGCTTTACCATTCCTTACAGTGCCACAAAAGTACACGGCATCACCGATGAAAAAGCTGCCGAAGAAGGCGTGGAATTATCGTGGCTACTACAAACCTTTAATACAGCCCTCCACAAAGCCTCGTTCATTGTAGGGCACAACATCGAATTCGACCGTAATATCGCCGGTGCCGAATATTACCGCACCTCGATTGATTCTCCTCTTCTGAAAATGGATCAGATAGATACGATGGATTCTTCTATCCGTTTTTGTGCATTACCCGGCGGAAAAGGAGGCGGTTACAAACGGCCCAACCTTACCGAACTTCACGTAAAGCTTTTTGACGAACGTTTTGATGAAGCTCATAACGCTACGGCCGATGTGGAGGCAACGGCGCGTTGTTTCCTTGAACTGGTAAGGCGCGCAGTCATCACCCCCGATCAACTGCATTTCACTCCCGAACAAGTTCGCCGTTTTCAAGAGAACAACCCGGATATTATCCAGCCGGCAGGTGTTTCAATAAGTCCTCAAACCCAATCGGAACCTTCCCCAGCCCTGGAAGAAACCGAGCAAAAAACTACCGGGACTGATATGGCACAGGTAGCCGACACCCCATTTAGTCACCTTCATGTGCACACGCAGTACTCCATTCTTGACGGAGCCGCTAAAATCAAAAAACTCTTGCGTAAAGCCGGTGAGGATCATATGAAAGGACTGGCTATTACCGACCACGGGAATATGTTTGGCGTCAAGGATTTCCATGCCTCTGCATTAAGTTTCAACAAAGATGTAAAAAATGCCAAAGAAGCTGATATCGATGCCATACAGGCTGCTATCGGAGATCTCAAAATCGCTTTGTCTAACGCTAATGGTGAGAAAAAGCGAAAAGATTTACAAGAGGAAATAAAACAAAAAGAGAACGAAAAAGAGGAAACATATGCCCTGCGGAAATGTGAACCTGTTAAACCCGTGATTGGTTGTGAGGTTTATGTGGCCCGTGGTTCCAGGTTTGATAAAAAGGATGGAAAAGACAAGGGCTATCATCTTGTTCTGCTGGCTAAAAACCACAAGGGTTACCAAAATCTCATGAAGCTGGTTAGTTTGGGATTCCTCGAAGGGTTTTATTACAATCCCCGGATTGATAAAGACCTGCTAAAAGAACACAAAGAAGGGCTTATCGCTTTATCGGGATGCCTGGGAGGAGAAGTGGCCCAAACCATCATGCATCAAAATGAAGATGCCGCGAGCGATGTTATTCGCGAATACCGGTCAATTTATGGCGAGGACTTTTACCTGGAGATGATGCGTCATCCCAACAATGAGGAAAAAACCAGGGAAGTGTACAATGATCAACTCTATGTAAATGGCGTGTTGCAAAAGTTGAGTAAAGAAACCGGGGCAAAACTGGTGGCTACCAACGACGCTCATTTCATCGACGAAAAAGACGCTCCTGCCCACGACCGGCTGATTTGCATCAGTACCGGTAAAGATGTCGACGATCCGAACCGCATGCAATACACCCGACAGGAATGGTTCAAAACCCAGAATGAAATCAGGGAATTGTTTGCGGATGTTCCGGAAGCCCTCAAAAACACCAATGAAGTTATTGATAAAGTAGAAGTTTATGAGCTGGACCGCGATCCTATCATGCCTGAATTTGGCCTTCCCGATGAATTTTCAGATTATAACGAATACCTGCGCCATGTAACATTTGAGGGAGCAAAAGAACGCTGGGGAGAGATTAGCAGCGAGATCACAGATCGGCTGGACTTTGAGCTGGAAACCATAAGAAATATGGGCTTTCCCAGTTACTTTCTGATTGTGTGGGACTTGCTTAAAGCCGCACGTGAGCTGGATGTTTCCGTAGGTCCCGGGCGGGGCTCCGCTGCCGGTTCGGCAGTGGCCTATGCGCTTCGAATCACGGAAATCGATCCTATCAAGTATGATTTGTTGTTTGAGCGTTTTCTTAACCCCGACCGTATCTCTATGCCCGATATTGATATCGATTTTGATGACGATGGCAGGGCAAAAATTCTGGAATGGGTAGTGAACAAATACGGGGAAAAAAGAGTCGCCCACATTATTACTTTCGGGTCTATGGCGGCTAAATCGGCCATACGCGATGTGGCTCGTGTCCAGAGCCTGCCCTTACCCGATGCGGACTACCTGGCGAAACTAGTGCCTGAAAAGCCCGGCATGAAGCTGGATAAGGCTATTCATGATACCCCGGAGCTTAAAAAGGAATTGGAGCATGGAAAACCGGAAATACAGTCGGTGCTACAGTATGCAAAAACTCTAGAAGGTTCAGTGCGAAATAAAGGCACCCATGCTTGTGGAATTATTATAGGTCGCGAGGATTTGGAGAATTATGTGCCCATTACTACAACCAAAGACTCTGAGCTTACCTATGTTACACAATATGACGGGAATTTCGTGGAAGACATCGGCTTGCTTAAGATGGATTTCCTTGGGCTCAAAACCCTTTCGATTATCAAAGATGCCGTGAAAAACATTGAATTATCGCGGGGAGAGACGGTGGATATAGCCAATGTCAGGCTGGATGACGAAGCGACCTATGAATTATACAGCCGGGGTGAAACCACAGGACTTTTCCAGTTTGAATCCGACGGCATGAAAAAATATCTCAAAGAACTAAAGCCCAGCCGTTTTGAAGACCTGATTGCCATGAATGCGCTGTATCGGCCGGGGCCTATGGAGTACATCCCCGACTTCATTAAACGGAAGCATGGCGAAGAGAAAATCAGCTATGACCTTCCTGAAATGGAAGAATACCTGGAAGAGACCTATGGCATTACCGTATACCAGGAGCAGGTAATGCGCCTTGCCCGTAAATTAGCCGGTTTCAGCCGCGGCCAGTCCGACACCCTGCGCAAGGCTATGGGTAAAAAGAAGAAAAAGCTGATGGCCGAGCTGAAAGTTAAGTTTTTTGAAGGATGCAAAGCCAATGGTTTCCCCGAGAAAAAAGTCGAAAAAATATGGAACGACTGGGAAGCCTTCGCGGAATACGCCTTTAACAAGTCGCATGCTACCTGCTATTCGCATATTTCTTACCAGACCGCTTATCTCAAAGCACATTATCCCGCGGAATTTATGGCAGCGGTATTAAGCCGTCATATGGATTCTATTGAAAAAGTCACTTTCTTTATTGAAGAGTGCCGCCGCATGGGTATTAAAGTGTTGGGACCGGATGTAAATGAAAGTTACTCCCGGTTCACCGTTAACCAAAACGGCGAAATACGCTTTGGGATGGTAGCCGTAAAAGGCGTGGGCGAAGGAGCCGTGGAAGAATTAATAAGAGAAAGGGATAATCACGGCGTTTTTCAGGATATCCTGGACCTGGTAAAACGGGTCAATCTGAAAAGCGTCAACCGTAAAACGCTGGAAGCTTTAGCCCTGGCCGGAGGGCTGGATAGCCTCGGAGATGCCCACAGGGCCCAGTATTTCTACAAAGAAAATGAATCCAATGGCATTTTCCTGGAAAAGATCATCAAGTATGGACAACAGTACCAGCAAAACCAAAACTCTTCGCAAACCTCCCTTTTCGGAGACACACAGGACCAGGCTTTACCCAGCATCACATTTCCCAAAACGGAACCCTGGGGGCAGCTTGAGCAACTTAAGAAAGAACGGGAAGTTATTGGTTTTTACCTTTCAGGGCATCCTCTTGATGATTATAGCATAGAGCGAGAGACTTTATGCAATGCTACACTGAAAATCCTGGAGGGAGATCGTTCAAAACTTGTCGGCAGGGAATATGTCGTAGCAGGAATCGTTTCCAAACCCTCGCCCCCGAACCTCCAAACGCGGCAGGGAAAACCTTTCGGAAAATTCACCCTTGAAGACTACGAGGGTTCCGCGGATTTCTTTGCTTTTGATGAAATATTCAGCAATCACAGGGCCTCTTTAGAATCAGAAGGCACGCCCCTTCTTGTGCGTTTCAGTGTAGAAAAAAGAAAAAGCCGTAACAACAACGATGCCTCCGAGTATTCACCCTCGATTAAGAGTATTCAATTCCTCGGTGATGTACTTAACAATGTAAACAAAAAGGTGGCCATTGATGTCAAACTGGAGGATGTGACTCCATCTTTTGTGGAAGAGATTTCTGCATTAGTGGATAAGTACCCTGGAAGGCACGATATTATTTTCAACATAATCAAGGATGATGAAAATATCTCTCTTCAGCTTCCTTCGCTGACTAAAAAGATAGATTTTTCAACGTTTATAAAAGAGTTGAATAATATCGAGAGCTTAACATATCATTTAGTCTAAGTTTAAAAAAAGGTATGATAAAGGGAACGACTCCTCCGGATTTTTGTAATAAATATTCAGGCTATTCCGAAGATACCGGGATGATTAGTTGAAAGAAATTTTTTTATATTTGATGACATTTTATAATTAAAAAAACAAAGAATTATGCCATTAGAAATCAATGATTCGAATTTCGAGGAAAAAGTACTGAAAGCCGACAAACCGGTAATTCTCGACCTATGGGCAGAATGGTGCGGACCATGTCGTATGGTAGGTCCCATCGTTAATGAGATAGGAGAAGAATACGGCGACCAGGTTATCGTAGGAAAGCTAGATGTCGACAACAATCCGCAAACCACAGCAAAATATGGTATCCGGAATATTCCAACGATATTATTCTTCAAAAACGGAGAAGTTGTGGATAAGCAAGTGGGAGCCGTACCAAAAGCTGCACTCGTTGAAAAATTAGAACCACTGTTGGGATAGGAAATCACGCGGGAACGGGCTCTTACGCAAGTTTCACGTTTGTAAGTTGTTACCGGCGCTAAGTTTAAAAAAGGTATTTATGAGCGAAGGTATTGATAAAGGAAGGCTCCAGCAATTTCATTCACTGGAGTTTCTGGCCAGGCAAGTAGTTGAAGGATTCATTACCGGATTACATAAAAGCCCGTTCCATGGATTCTCAGTAGAGTTTGCCGAACACCGCCTATATAACCCGGGGGAATCTACCCGCCATATTGATTGGAAACTCTATGGCAAAACCGAGCGGCTTTATGTCAAGCGATATGAAGAAGAGACAAACCTGCGTTGCCAGGTAGTCATTGACAATTCCTCATCTATGTACTTCCCGCTCCAAAAGGCCCCGGATATTGACAACCCCAACAAAATCACCTTCTCTGTGTACGCTGCGGCTGCTATACTCCAGCTTTTGAAAAAGCAGCGTGATGCCGCTGGGTTAAGTGTTTTTTCAGACAAGATCGAGCTTTCTACCAAAGCCCGCTCAAGCAACACACATCATCAATATATACTTACCCAGCTTGAAAAATTCCTTCAACCCATTGAAAAAGATGAAAGGCGCACTACTTCGGCAGTGGATTCGCTGCATATGATCGCCGAACAAATCCATAAGCGCTCGCTTATCATTGTTTTTAGTGATATGCTGGAAAATACGGATGACCCGGACAAAATTTTCTCTGCCCTGCAGCACTTAAAACATAATAAGCACGAGGTTATTCTCTTCCATGTGCATGATCAGGCTAAAGAAATTGACTTTGATTTCAAACAGCGCCCCTACCGTTTTATCGATATGGAAACCGGAGAAAAAATTAAGTTGCTGCCCGATGAGGTTAGAGAAGCCTATCGCGATCGCCTCAAAAATTTCAAAGATAATCTCAAGCTTAAATGTGGTCAGTATAAAATTGATTTTGTAGAAGCAGATATTAACCAGGGCTTTGAACAAGTCCTGCGTCCTTTTCTGCTAAAGCGTAACAAGATGTTCTAAGGTTGTTTTAACTGCACATCCATCCAAACCATCCGGTGGTCCGAGCCCTTCTCCCCTTTCGTGAGCTGATACAGGGAGTCCGGTTCTTTAGGCCAGAATACTCCGGAATTTTTTACTTTGAAATCGTCTGAAGGCAATACATAATCTATACGCATGTCAAATACCGAGGTGGTATGAAGTTCTTTTCCCTCTTCTTTGGAGCGATGCGAGGGCACCCATTTACCTGTGGCGGCTTTTTGGTTGACCTGCGGGTTTTCCAGCAATTGCATAATCGGGTTCCTGTAAGTCTCTCCCCTTTCCGGATCGGCATTCATATCCCCCATAATTACAAAGGGTTTGGTGGTATCCAGGCCACCGTAATTCCCTTCATCATCATAGAGATACTCAGCTTTCTTCTCCCCGGAAATATAATCTGCAAAAAGACGAATCTCGTCATGATTTCTTTTCCCATTCCGGTTTTCCTCCCCGTCAAAAACCGGGGGTGTGGGATGGGCAATAAGCATATGTACGGCCTTACCATTAATTTGAACCGGTAGATCGACATGGTTTTTCGAAGACAACCTGAAAGCTTCCAGCTCTTTTTCGCTATAATAGGAAGAGCTGTCTTTTTTTAGCGGAAGGACTGCTGAGGGCATATCTTTCCATAAAAACTTCTGAAAGGTGCGCATAGCCGAGGTATCCAACGGGTATTTGGAAAGGATCGCAAAGGCATACTGTCCGGGATATTCGCCGTATCCATAGGCATCTTCAGGCGAGTGCTTTGTCCCATCATTATTAAAGTCAAAAGATGTGGGCAAGCCTGTATTTGATGGAAAAGCCATAGCATAGCGATATTCGATAGGTTGAGACCCGTTCCAGGATTTTTCCAGGTAATTTTTCTTAAACAACTTGAGGTAATCTCCCCGCGGATCATAATCAAATTCCTGAAGAGCAAGGACATCAGGACGTATGTGCTGAATAATCCGGGCTATAATCTGTATTTGTTCATCGGACCCTGTCTGAAGGTCTTTTTTCAAAACTCCGTGTTCATCGCGATACAGGGCCGTATTGAATGTGGCCACCCGGAGAGTGTCTTTCTGTTCGTGAGAAGGTTGACAACCTGCGACCAGAAAGAACAGCAGCAGAGTCATTGCCAGAAAATTCTTGTTCATCGCTACTATTTTGATATTGATGAATTTAGCTGCTTAGGAGCTTACTTATCCATGTAGAAACTTACCTTTCCTTCCATGAACATTCTTATTTCACTATCGGTACTAAATGTGTTCATAGAGGGGGTGGCATAAACCCTGAGAAAAACACCCCTATTCGTAAATTCTTGAGTTACGTCTTTATCTAAAACTTCCAGATTCACCTTACTATCAGACCCGTTGATATTATGGGTCTGAGCAATCTCAATTTCATCCCCAAAATCCTCATCTCCCGAAATCGTTACTTTCGCATCGTTCAGGAAAAACAGCTCTGCGTCTGCGGGTTTATCAATTCCCAACACCATTTCATTGGCACGTGCCCGGGCGATATAATTCAACCCCTGCGCATCCAGCACACTGTCCACATCAATATCTACAAAGCATTGATAGAGTACAACCTCATTGGCTCTTCCCCCGTTCTCCAACGAATCAAGACCAAATACTCTCTTCTTAATCGGAATTTTAACCTTTGCCTCGTCTACATTTTCTGCAAGTTCTTCACAAGAACCCAGCGAAAATGCTGCTATCAGGAATGGCAAAAAGCTTGCCGTTATTTTTGCAGCTGTTCCCATCATTTAATATTTGGTTAATTTCTCCTCGTTAACTCTATCAAAGATAATAAAAAAACTCAATCCCGCGCAATGCTTTTTCATTACGTGTTAAGCATAACCGGCATAACGAGCATAAGAATCTCCTCATTCGTATTTTCCTCTTCTTCAATAGGGAACAATATCCCCGCCCGGTTAGGCTCCGACATCTCCATCCGTATTTGCTCGGTATCCAGGTTGGTCACCATTTCCTGAAGGAATTTAGAATTAAAGCCAATTTCCAGGTCTTCACCTTCGTAGCTGCAATCCAATCGTTCATGCGCTTCATTAGCAAACTCCACATCTTCGGCTTTCAGGTATAATTCCTGACCGGACAAACTGAGCCGAACCTGATGGGTTGATTGATTGGCAAAAATGGAAACCCTCCGCAGGGCGTTCTGGAACATTGAGCGGTTGATAACCAAATTTTTTGTGTTGTCTTTTGGAATCACCGCCTCATAATTGGGGTATTTACCTTCCACCTGACGGCATACGAGTTTAATATTTTCAAAGGCAAAAAAGGCATTGGCTTGATTGTATTCGATATTAACAGGCGTATCATCATCCATCGACAAGACGGCCTTAAGCTGATTCAAAGGCTTTTTGGGCAGAATAAAGGAAGCGTTTTGTCCCACGGAAACATCTTTCCGGGTGTAGCGCACCAATTTGTGAGCATCGGTGGCGACGAAGGTTACTTCTTCCGGTGATAGTTCGCATAGTACTCCTGACATCACCGGTCTAAGCTCGTCATTACCGGTAGCGAATATTGTTTTATTAATAGCCATGGACAAGACGGAGGAGGCCATCGTAATATTTGTGGCATCTTCTTTTTCAGGCACTTGCGGGTATTCGTCGCTTTTATGACCGGGGAGTTTATAGGTTCCTTCACCGGCTGACATTTCCACAGTCATCGTCTCTTCATTGATGTTAAAAGAGACCGGAATATCTGAAAGCGTCTTGAGCGTATCCAGCAATATTTTTGCAGGAATGGCTACCACTCCGGGCTCCTCCATTTTATCCGGTTCAAGCGTTACAGTCATAGTGGTATGTAAGTCAGATGCTGTAACCGAAAGCTGCTCTTCCGTCAACTCAAAGAGAAAATCATCCAGTATAGGAAGTGTGTTGTTTGTGCTGAGCACACCACTGATTTTTTGCAGGTTTTTCAACAGTAATGAACTGGAAACAATGAACTTCATATTCTTATTTATTTCGTTCGCTAATAATTTTTTTCAATCGGGTAAAGATAAAAAAAATGGATGAACGACTGTCCGCTCCTTCTACTTTTCTTTATCAAAAGATATTTTTGACTCTCTGCCTTCCTTAAGCCGTTTTACATTCCCGCGATGAGTTACGGGAACCACTACGGCAACCAAGCCTGAGACTATTTGCAATATTAATGATATATCAAAAAACCAAATGGATAATACAGGCAACGCAAGGGCCACCACGATTGACCCCAGCGACACATACCGTGTGGACACAAAGACCAAAGCAAAAATCCCTATTTCAATGAGAATTAATTGCCAGGGGAACAAGGCTATAACCACTCCCAACATCGTGGCGATCCCTTTTCCGCCTTGGAATTTGGTATATAGCGGATAAATATGGCCACTTACCACAGCTATTCCTGCCGCTATCTCCAGCAATTGGATATTCCTGACTTCAAAAGCCACCTCATTCAGAAGGCCTGCCAGAAAAACCGCAATCCAACCTTTCAATACATCTATCAATAAAACCGTAATGCCTGCCCTGGTGCCGAGCACCCTTAAAGTATTGGTGGCTCCGGCATTTCCACTTCCATGCTCTCTGACGTCAATATTATAATACCACTTCCCCAACCAGACGGCAGTACTGAAAGAACCTATAAAATAGGCCACTGCAACCGTTACTGCGTAAACCAGACCTTCCATTTTATTTTAATTTAAAGCGTTGCAAATTTAGTTATTTATACTTAACATCTGCTTCCGATATACGCTGCAAAAAGAATTCTTTAAGATTTAAACCTCCCAGCGTGAACTCGAACGGTGGTTTCCCATCTTCTGCGGAACGCCTTCGGTTTTTATCTTTCATCTCCCTTAAACGATTGTTAAAATTCTCGTCTGAAGAGAGCACATCCAGGTAATTATCCGTATAAGTAAAGAAGTACCAGGCGTCCTGTTGGGGTTCAAGATAGATATTTACTGTTCCTCCCTGACGAGTCGGCTGTATCTCAACCACTCCATTCATATATCTACTGATCACGTTCTCCCCCATATTTCCGAGACCGATTTTACCGGCTGCTACGAGCGATTGTAAATCATCATTCCAGGTAAATTTCAGGTCGGTAAAAAACATGGTTTGCTCCATTTCTTTCGGTAATTTCCTGGGCTCACCGTATAGGTTCTGCTCCACCATAATATCTTCTGCTTTCCTTTTACCCAGATAGGTGATAATTATCTCCCGGAACCATTGTTCCTTCATCTCGATTTGGTTGAGATCATAACTCTTTAAGCTGTCACTCATCATCTCAATTACCTTTTCATCGAAAGGAAAATCCACGCCCATAATAGCTTTCATTGACAGGGAACGATCGACGGATTTGTATTCCACTTTTCCGGCGGGCGTAACATTCATGCGCCCGAACAATCCCCCCATATCAAAACGAGAGTTCGATTCATAAGTGCATTCGGCGGTATTCATATAAAAATAGGCTCCGCTAGTGTCAGGATTATTGAGTTTTTCTTTGGAAGCTATACGATATTGCGAGTTCTCTTCATGAAAAGTAATATACCCGTCGGCTTTCCAAAAAGGATAATCCAGCGTAATAGTATCGCTTTCCAGGAATAAAGGATATATCTTACGCTTACGCGGCGAAAACATGTAAGAGGCATAAACTTCTTCTTGTTCCTGATCATACAGAGGATAACTTACAGAAAGTTTTACATCATTCGGATTGATCCTGTGATTGAACTTTACCCAGGTTTCTTCCTGCTTTAAGCATAAGGACTTAATTAAATGATAATACCCGTCAAACCTTAAAAGTGAATCCTCACCCTTTAAATGAACCTCCCCGAAATAATCGAAATAAGGATCCAAAGTAAAATTGCTTTGCCGCTCCACCTTTGTCATACCACGAGTTACCTTGTTTTCGACCCACAAACTATCAAAATAAATAAGTTTCTCATCATCTTTATCTTTTTCATATTGATATGCCCCTTCCCCCTCATAATAATTTTTCGAGCGAATATTTACCGAGGCCGAATGGAAATAATGCGCTTTATGCTCCAGGTTACTAAGGATCTTTGCATCCTTTAGCTCTTCTATCTTCCCGTCTTCCGCAATAGCTAACCGTTCCTTTTTTGGAAATATAGCAGCATCGGCTACGTTTATATATTTTACTTTATCAGCCTCCAGGATATTAGTGGACAAATCATAGCTGGCCCGTAATGCAATAAAACTTAAAGAGTCCTGCCGGGGGTTGGTGGAAACAAAACGCGCCCCCGAGAGCTCTTCGTCAACAATACCTCTAACCGACAGCGTATCAAGATAAGAAAGCTCTTCCATACCGGAAATATTCATATGAAGAGTTTTTTGGGGTATCTCCCATTCAACCTGATCCAGGTAACTGATGTATTGATTTCTTGGGAATTGTAAGATACTGCCATCGGGATTTTTATCAAAAGATGCTTTTTGCTGATTGATTTTTATTTGCGCGTAATAATCCTCAAACATCACAGCATTTTTGCCTTCTTCCTCGTTATTTCTGAAGGCCACATCTCCGGCATCAGTATACATCTCGTCATACAAAAAATTAAACTCATCTGAAATGATAGTAGCTTGTTTAAAAGTAACTTCTCCCCTTCCTTTCAAAGCTTCCGGTGTCAGGGCCAACACACCGTCAAGATGCATCTGATCCTTGTAAATAGCAAATGGAACGCGGGGCTCAGATATTATCATGGAATCGGCACGCTGAAGCCAGCGCATTTGAGCCGTATCGACATCTACGCCGGGATAATTTTTTGATGTCTTCCTTGCTTCCAGGTGAAACTTACTTAAAGTGCCACGGGCAGAATCCGGGAAAAATATCACTCGATGGGCATTGGAAGTGGAGCTAAGGTAGTTGAGTTTCCCTTGCCCTATCAGTCCCTGGTTACTTAAGCTTAAATCGTTAAAGTATTTCCCTTTCCCCTTATATGTCAGGAAGCCATCCGCGGGGGTTGATGTTTCAAAACCCAGGGAAAGATCCGGCTGAATAGTTAGCGGCTGATGAATATCGGGAAAGATATCCGATTTTAAATGGCCTTTAAACTTCAGTCCTGTCGGGTAGTAATCATCCAGGCTGTCGATGGTAAAGGGTTCAAGCTGATATTTAAAACTTTCCCGATCATAAACATCCCTAAAGCGGGAATATTTATCATAATAAGCGAAAGAATTTTCTTTGGAATTGAGAATCGGGAAACGCGGTGACGGCTTCAGCCCTGATTTGTTATCAGGCTTATCAATTCTTAGATTACCTGCCAGGTCTTCAATAACTGTTCTTACAGGCAGCAAGGAATTTTGCGGAACTTCCCTAAAATATGTTCCCGGAATATAAAATCGTAGCGAGTCGATAGTAGGGAGTCTCACGGAAAATTTCTCATAACTGAAAGCACAACTATCTCCAAAAATTTCCGTATTCCCGGCCACTATGCGTCCGGAAAATTGAAAATCCCTGTTTTTCTTCATTTTGATACTATTATCTTTCGGAAAAATCACAACACGCTGCGAATCGGATAGCTGAATGCGGGGGATGCCTTTTATGTCAAGATTGTAGTTGTTTAAATTCAGCTCGGCATTGCTTTCACCCTCTACGCTGGAAAGAAAACGCATCACATCATAATCGCGCAGCTTGTTTTTGGCCATAACATAATTACGCACCTTGGATTTGACTTTAAAACTTTTGGCCTCCCTGTCATAAATAACAAATCCATTCCGTGCAAGTCTAAGCAACAGCAAATCTATTTGATGGGCGGCACGGTCAGTAAAACGGATCATTTCTTCATTGGTAAACCGCTTCTTATCTTTTTCCTTAACCATTTTATGGAGTATCCCCAGCGGATTAGTCCGGTCCATTAACTGCATATTATAAAAGCTACTTTCCGAATAATAATCATACGATTCAAAAATGGCCCGGCCCTTTCTGTCCATGCCTCCTATTTCTCTGAAATTCAAAACACTATCCCGCATATGCCAGCTCAACTCCCGGCAATACATATCCA
This sequence comes from Bacteroidales bacterium, assembly GCA_021738485.1. Taxonomy (GTDB): domain Bacteria; phylum Bacteroidota; class Bacteroidia; order Bacteroidales; family JAIPAH01; genus JAIPAH01. The sequence goes on from JAIPBX010000012.1 coordinate 16,904, forward strand.
GCTTATGAAAGGAATTGGAATAAGGCATAATACTGCCCTGCGGTTTTTTGGGAAACATTTTCAGCTTCCTGGTGTCCTTATAATACTCGAATTTAACAGCAGGATGAAAGATGGAATCATTTTCGCCGATATAGAGTGAAACGCTGGCATTATAAGCCACAAAACGTTTATCCTGCAACAGCAACTTTGGGCTGTAAACTTTCAGATACTTCCTGTCATCCTTTTTGAGCAAAGCCTCGGCATCATCGCTTTTTTCAGGATTTGTTCCGACAATTAGCCTGTCGCCCATGTATCGTAAAGAACCCTTGAGGGTTATATTCTCCAGGATATTTTCTATAACAAAAAAGCGGGAAGAATAAAACTGAGGATAGCGAATATTATGTCCCGTAAATTTGTACACATAACCTTCTTTAAACTTGCCTTGCACCGAGTCTTCAAGAAGTTTTTTATCATACAACCTGGCAGAATCGGCCTCATAACTGGAACTCGTAAGATCCACAGAATATTGGGTAAGTTCAGTGCGAATGCGGGAGGTATCATACCCTGCCCGCCTCCAGTATACTGTCCCCTGGCGCCCTTCCCAGCGATAGGACAGAGGGTAAAATATCCCTGAGGTTCTCAAAATACGCGAAGTATCGCTATCCGAAAAGCCCACCAGATTACAGTTTTTGAACTTTAAAGCAGGTTTGATCCCCGGCACAAAAGTAAATGTATCGGCTTTTACCTTCCAATTCACCGAGCTTTGGCTGTAAAGCCACTTATCATAAAAGAAATTATAACTCCTGGTGATAAACCTGGCCGCCTCTTTCATTTCATTTTTCAATATCATGCGTTTAATACTCTCATGCCAGTCATCAAAAAGAGATTTATTGCCGGCCAGGTAATGGGTCATCAACAAATACTTATACAAATCGGGATAAATACGGAAGCCCTCATCCAGCAATGTTTCTGTGAATGAATATATGGTATCTCTTTGTGTTAAAGTATATTGGCCACTAAACCAATTTTCGGTAAAATGTTCTTCAAAATGATCCCGCTTTTCTTTATGTTTGCGGGGCAGGTCATCTACCAGCGAAACGGCATATTCCTGAAAAGAAACCGAATCTCTTTCAAAATCCGTATCTTCCTGGGCATAAACTTCTAAATGAGTGAGAAAGACGAAAAATATGAGATACAGCAAAAACTTTTGCATATGCTCTTCAAGGTTTATCTCCTGGTTATTTGTTCCGTTTTTATACTATGGTTGTTGCCATAACAATCATAGTGGGCCTTCAGCAGCTTTTTCGTCCTTCTGTTTTTTTCTTTTAAAGACACCTCTTCCTTTATCGTCTATTCATCGAAAATCTATTGGCGAGCCTTTTCAAACGTTAACGCCACCCAGTCATTCTTCTGGTTATTGTTTATTAGCGCTAGCCCATGTCGGGCTGCCTCCTGCTTTACCAGTTCAATATCGTGCTCGTAAAATCCGCTCATAAGTAGGCGACCATTATTATCCAGATGCCCGGCATACGCTTCTAAATCGCTAATCAGCACATTCCTGTTGATATTAGCCAATATCATATCAAATTCATGGTTAGGAATAGCCGAGACGTCCCCTAATATTATTTCCGGGATTTGCAGGGCATTATGGCGGAAATTACCCGGAGCGTTTTCATGGGCCCATTGGTCCACATCTATCGCTGTTATTTTCTTTGCCCCCATTTTGGAAGCCAGAATAGACAATATACCTGTCCCCGAGCCCATATCCAATACCTGTTTACCTTTGAAATCTTCTTCAAACATCAGTCTTATAACCAATTCTGTGGTTTCATGATGAGCTGTACCAAAAGACATCCTTGGTTCAATAATAATGTCGTATTGGACATCATTACGCGCGGAATGAAACGGAGCTCTGATATAACAAAGCTCATCTATCAACACCGGATCATAGTTACTTTCCCACAACCTGTTCCAGTTTTCTTCCTCTATTTCCTCGTACTCCAGAGTCACATCAAAGAGGCCGTCGCGAATAAGAGGTAATTGCTTTACCGCTTCAAAATCGAAAGAATCGGCAGGAATATATGCCAATAATCCTGTATCTGATTCGGCAAAACTTTCGTATCCGATTTCAGCAAGTTGGGCTGTTAAGATATCCGAAGCAGGTTCCGCCGGAAATACCTTACAATGTAATTCAATATAATTCAAGAGCGCTCAATTTTATTCGTCATTCATAGCTTCAACAATCTGGAGAAAATCTTTTGACTTAAGGGAAGCTCCGCCTATCAGGCCGCCGTCAATGTCTGGCTGAATAAAAAGTTCATGAGCGTTGGAAGGTTTCACGCTGCCACCATAAAGTATAGATACTTCGGAGGCGATATTTTTGCCATACTTATTAGAAAGTTGATTCCTGATAAATTCATGCATCTCCTGAGCTTGCTCAGGTGTAGCGGTCTCGCCCGTACCTATCGCCCATACCGGCTCATAGGCTACAACCACTCTGGAAATATCCTCTTTATCGAGGTAAAAAAGGCCTTCGGCTAATTGTTCGCCCACCACTTTGAAATGCTTTTCACCCTTTCTTACATCCAGATGTTCCCCGCAGCAAAATATCGGGGTCAAATCGTTTTCCAGGGCTTTATCCACCTTTCGGGAAAGGATATCGTCGGTTTCATTAAAATAGGATCGCCTCTCGGAATGGCCAATAATCGCATATTGCACTCCCACCGAACGAACCATTTCGGCTGATATCTCACCGGTATACGCTCCCAAAGGGTATTGACTTATATTTTGCACCCCTACCGAAAAATTATAATCATCGGCAAAATCAGCTGCCATTTCGCTATACAGAAATGGCGGACATAAAACTACTTCTTTGTTGTTGAAATCTTTGTTGGCTATTCCTTTGGCGATTTCATTAATAAGACCGTTAGCTTCTTCAAAGGTCTTGTTCATTTTCCAATTACCGGCAATAATCTTTGTTCTCATCTTTATAAGTTATTTTACAAAACGAAGATAATAAAACATTATCATTTCGCAGGATATTTTTGCAGAATTTCTTTCGTGTTGGGGATATTAGAATAGTGCCACTTTTGCTTCACCACCCCATTTTTTAACAATAGCAGTCCGGGATTTGATCGAATCATTGCTTTAAGCTCAATGCCATCTGCCTGATAAGCAGGCAGAGACGTATCGTATTTTTTGGTTAATTCATCCACTCGCTTTTTAAGAGAAGAGGTAAGTAAGGCAAAATCATATCCCTTATCTTTTAATTTTTTATATAGCTTAACAACTTTTTCCACCCCTTTCTTATCAGCTTCATCAAGCGAATAAGCTGCTATTAAAAACTGATAATCCGCATTTTCGATGATTTCCCTGGTCATATCATTGTTGTTATAATCCATAATTTGAAGATGATGTTTATGCTCGACCTGGGAATCATCTATTTGTTGTTCTACAAATTTCCAGTTTTTCATCCAGACCGAATCTTCATAAGGAATTTCGGAAGCAAGGTATTTTTTCTTCTCCCCGCTTTCTTTGTTTTCATAGACGAGATAATACTTTTCTTTGCCGGATTGCTTCATATTCTTACCCACTTTCCAGTCCCTGAAATCAATAGGAGGCAAATTGGTATAGCTATAATAACTCACCATAAAAAAGGCGATAACAAACAATAGCGCTACTGTATCCTGTTTCTTCTGAGATATGGTTATTTGGCGATACTTATGGGTAAAGAAAATAATAAGGGTGGGTATCATCAAAAAGACATTTTTGTAGAAGGTTTCCCAGTTGGAGAGTTTTATTGCCTCCCCAAAGCACCCGCAATCCGGTACGGGATTATATAGGGCATCGAAAAGAGTAACGATAGTAAAAAAAACCATCATCACAAGCACAGCCCATGTTGTTTGCTTTATCCTGAGATTAAGCAATAAAAAAACGCCTATACTAAATTCGATCGTAACCAACAAGAAGGAAAGATAAATAGCAGCAGGCATAGCCCAATCCAGGTTGTAGGCCACCAGGTAGTCTTCAATTTTATACATGGTCCCCATCGGATCAATGCCTTTGACAAAACCCGAAAATATAAAAGTCAACCCCACAATAAAACGGCTAACCAAACGAATCACCTTCATAATCAACTCATTTCATTTTCCTGCATTTTAATCAGGGCAAATATAGCATAATTAATGATATCCTGGTAATTGGCTTCAAGCCCCTCGGAAACCTGGGTAGTCCCCTGATTTTCTTCAATCTGTTTAATTCGGAATATACGCATCAGAATAATATCCGTTATTGAGCTGATGCGCATATTACGCCATGCTTCATCATAATCATGGTTCTTATTCGTCATTAATTCCATAGTGTTTTCCATATATTTTTCATAAAGTTGCATGGCTTCTTCATAACTCATATCAATAGTATTCGGAACTCCCTTCTCAATTTGAATCAAAGCCATCAGGCTATAATTCACAATACCTATAAACTCAGATTCCATACCTTCTTCAACCCGGCTTACTTGTTTAGATTGTAAGCTTCTTATTCGACTTGCTTTGATATATATCTGATCCGTCAATGAAGAAACTCTTAATATCCTCCATGAAAGGCCGTAATCGCGATTTTTCGCTTGAAATACCTGCTTGCATGAGGCTGCTACTTCTTTAAATTTTTCAACAGTTTTGTTATTCATATTTTTTTTTATTAAATATTTTATTAATTTCGGGGCAAGATTTTAAGTTACTAATATTAAAAGAACTGAGGAGTATAATATGAAAAAGCGAATACTAGACTCATCGGAGCCGTTGGTAATGGGTATTTTAAACATAACGCCGGATTCTTTTTATGATGGTGGCAAATATACAACGGAAAAAGAATGGATGCAAAAGGCGGAAGAAATCGTTACAGAAGGTGGGCGTATTATTGATCTCGGAGCTATCTCGACCCGTCCCGGAGCAAAAGAAATCCCGGAAAAAGACGAAAAAGAACGACTGCTTCCGGCATTACGCTCCATTCGAAAAGAATATCCCGACACTCTTATTTCTGTCGATACCTACCGGTCAAATATCGCTCAAATGGCTGTAGAGGAAGGAGCGGATATGATCAATGATATCTCCGGGGGCACTATGGATCAAAACATGTTTAGTACCATTAGTAAACTAGAAGTCCCCTACATCATTATGCATATTAAGGGGACCCCCCAAAACATGCAACAGAATCCCGATTATGACGATGTGATAGAGGAGATAGCTACTTTTTTCAGAAACCAAATTTTACAGCTCAACGAGCTTGGCTTTGATGATATTCTCCTGGACCCCGGTTTCGGCTTCGGGAAAAGCATAAGTCATAATTATCGTATCCTTCGCAAGCTCAGATCTTTCAGCGTCATGGGGTACCCTGTGGTAGCCGGGCTGTCGCGCAAATCGATGATCAACCGCGTATTGAATGTGGGACCCGAAGAGGCCCTTAACGGGACTACTATTCTCAATACCATTGCTTTGAATAATGGGGCCAGCATTCTTCGGGTTCATGACGTTAAAGAAGCCGTCGAAGCCATTGCCCTGGTGAGCCTTGTAAGCAATGCTTAATTGTTTTGTCCACCCAAAAGTTGCATTGAATTATGCCGGAAAATGAGATGAGCCTGGATGGATATTTGCAGCAAAGTTTCTTTCGGTCCGGGTTCATCTTATTTTATTCTGATGTGCACATATTGCTCTATGGTTTTTTCTATCCGAAAATGATTTTCATTGCTTACTTTTGCGTTGCAAATGATTTAATTTATGGTGCTTGAATTTATTACGGTCCGTTTCCTGGATATTATAGACATTCTTCTGGTGGCTTTTCTCTTATATGAACTCTACAGCCTTCTGCGGGGAACTGCCGCCATAAACATTTTCATCGGAATCGTTGCCATATTATTGATCTGGCGTTTGGTTACGGCGCTTGAAATGGAATTGCTCAGTAAAATTCTAGGCGGTTTTATCAGTGTGGGTTTTATAGCATTAATCGTGGTGTTTCAACCCGAAATACGGCGGTTCCTGCTTTTCCTCGGCACCCCCAATGCCTTAAACCGCATGCGTGATAATTTATTCTTCTGGCGTTTTAATATGTCCAATGCCCCCAAGCTTAAGGTGGACCATGTGGTTAAAGCCTGCCAGAGTTTGTCAAATAAAGATATGGGTGCCCTCATCGTTCTGGCCAAAAAAAATGAGCTCAATAGTTTCGTGGAGACCGGCACACGACTTGAGGCCAATATTTCCAGCGCATTGCTGGAGAACATATTTTTTAAAAACTCGCCACTGCATGACGGGGCCGTCATCATTCAGAAGAATAAAATACGAGCCGCACGATGTGTTCTGCCTATCACCCGAAACAGGAATTTTCCGGCAATATACGGGCTGAGGCACCGGGCAGCCGTAGGCATTTCCGAGCAAACGGATGCTATAGCCATAGCCGTTTCTGAAGAAACCGGAAAAATATCGTATGCTAAAGGGGGCTCATTGCATCCCCACCTCACGGCGACACAGCTTAAAAAGGTGCTGTCCGAGGAATTTAAAAGTTAATAACTAGTTGCTGCCGGCGGCATTTTCCTTTTCGAATTGCTTTACTAACTCTTCCGGTGACTTTCCCAGATGCTTCAAAGACATCTCTACATCGTCGGCAAACTCGTGGCCGGGATATTTCTTCAAAAAACTCCTGTAAAATTCTTTGGCCTTAGCTAATTTCCCCTGGTAGTTCTCATAAATATAAGCCTTAAGGAAGGTAACCTCAGCTCTCTTTTCAAAATCCGGATAGCTTTTAAGTATCTTATCGAGTTGCTTCATTGCCTCCTCGCCATTTTCCATATTCATATAAATATCCGCTGCTTTAAAAAGATATTCGGAAGACAGAGAATCCCGGGGGTTTTTGTCGGCATATTTCACATAATTTTCAGCCAAAGCACTTAATAATTCTTCGTCGGCATCCTGGCGGGCATCCGCCCCAAACAATTGCTCTTCCTGCTGAGCGATTTTCTCACGGAGTGAGGTTTCATTATTGCAGGCCATAAAGGCCGGTATCATTAATACGATAGTTACAGCAATTAGTTGTCTCATTTTTATGTTTTGGTTTTACTGGATTTCTTCATAAAAGGGAAAATCATCCGGTACTCCACTTCCACTCTGCCTTTGGAAATATTGCTCAGCTTGCTGCGAAGCATGGTCTTTCGCATTGTACTTAAGTGATCGGTAAACAGAATACCTTCAATGTGGTCGTATTCATGCTGGATAATGCGGGCCAGCATCCCGCTGTAATACTCGTCATGAAAATTCCAGTCGGCATCATAATATTGAATGGATATGGCGTACTTCCGGGCCACTTCTTCACGGATATGGGGGATACTAAGACATCCCTCCTCCATCATATCCACTTCCCCTTCACGTTGAACAATTTGCGGGTTGATAAATGTGTGACGTACATTTTCAGCCCCGGCTATTTGATTGGAGTAGGGTGTGGCGTCAATAATAAATATCCGCAGGGATTGATTGACCTGGGGAGCCGCCAGCCCCACCCCTTCCGAATAATACATGGTCTCCCACATATTTTGAATTAGCTGATCCAGTTTAGGCTCGTTTTGTTCTACTTCCCGCGCTCGCTTGCGTAATACCGGGTGACCATATGCTACTATCGGTAAAACCATATTAAATATTTTTACTCTCTAAGTATGACTGAAGAATAATTGTTGCACTAATTTGATCGACCAGGGCTTTATTTTGTCGCTGCTTTTTTTTCATACCCGAATCAATCATTGTCTGAAAAGCCATTTTTGAAGTAAAACGCTCATCCATCCTTTCCACCGGTATATCCGGGAAACTCTTGCTTAACTTCTTCAAAAACGGCTTAATAAAAGCAACAGCTTCTGAGTCTGAGTTGTTCATCTGTTTTGGTTCGCCAACCACAAAGCGTTCTACGGGTTCGCGGCTGCAATAATCTTTAAGATATTCCAGCACTTTTTCGGCGCTCACGGTGGTGACGCCGTTGGCTATCATTTGCAGCTCATCCGTAGCGGCAATACCTACTCGTTTCTTCCCGTAATCAATCGCAACTATTCTTCCCATTTTTCAATTTTGTGCAAAATTAATTAAAATAGTGCAAGAACCGAAAATTTACTAATTTTGACTTCTCTAAACCATAATATTGATAGGTGTTATGCAACAAAACCGGAAGATCATCGAGGAGGCATGGGAAAACAGACATATGCTGGAGAGGCCGGAAGTACAAAAAGCCATAACGGAAGCCGTAGATTTACTGGATCAGGGTAAAATCCGTGTGGCTGAAAAACAGGGAGATGAATGGCAAGTCAACGAATGGGTAAAGAAAGCCGTCATTCTGTACTTTCCTCTTCAAAATATGAAAACCATGGAAGTAGGCCCTTTTGAATTCCATGATAAGATAAAGCTTAAGAAAAACTATAAAGAGCAAGAGGTAAGAGTCGTACCTCATGCTATAGCCCGCTATGGCTCCCACCTTTCAAAAGGAGTGGTCATGATGCCCTCTTATGTGAATATAGGCGCCTATGTAGGCAGTGGCACAATGGTCGATACGTGGGCCACAGTAGGTTCATGCGCTCAGATAGGTGAAAAAGTGCACCTGAGTGGCGGCGTAGGTATAGGCGGTGTGCTGGAACCCCTTCAGGCGAAACCCGTCATCATAGAAGACGGTGCTTTCATTGGTTCAAGGGCTGTGGTTGTAGAAGGAGCTATGGTAGAAAAAGAAGCTGTTTTAGGAGCTAACGTAGTGATTACTCATTCCACCAAAGTAGTCGATGTGACCGGCCGGGAGCCTGTGGAATACAAGGGACGAATACCGCAGCGTTCGGTAGTTATTCCCGGTTCCTATACCAAAAAGTTTCCCGCCGGCGAATACCAGGTTCCCTGCGCCCTTATCATAGGAAGGCGCAACCCTTCTACGGATCTGAAAACATCATTGAACCAAGCACTAAGAGATTATGATGTCGTTGTCTAAAAAGGATTTTCAAAAAATACTCATCATACAGACGGCCTCCATTGGGGATGTCATTTTAGCTACGCCGGTGCTGGAAAAGTTAAAGGCCCATTATCCGGAAGCGAAAATTGATTTCCTGATGCGGGAAGGATCTGAACCGCTCTTGCGTGGACATCCTCATATTCGAGCCATTTTATCGTGGAATAAATCAGAAAACAAATACAATAATCTCACCCAGTTATTAGGTTATATCAGGGATAGGAAGTATGACTTAGTGGTCAATCTCCAGCGTTTTCTTTCAACGGGAATCTTAACCGCTTTTTCCGGGGCCAAAGTCACCGCAGGCTTTAATAAAAACCCCTTGAGCCTTTTCTTCTCAAACCGTGTCAAGCACCAAATCGGGTTAAAGTATCCTGAAGTTCACGAGATAGATCGCAATCTTAAGGTTGTTGATTTTTTAAACGATACTACGCGTTATAAACCACGACTTTATCCCGGAAAAAAAGCCTACGCCAAAATCTCCCAATACCGTACCCAAAACTATATCACCATAACCCCGGCTTCCATATGGTATACCAAACAATATCCCGTAGACAAATGGGTGCAATTCATTAACAATGTTCCCCCGGAATATCACGTTTATATTTTGGGAGCAAAAAATGATCGGGTGGTTAGCGATGAGATAGTCAAAAAAACCCGGAAAACAAATATATTGGACCTTTGCGGGCAATTCACATTGCTGGAATCAGCAGCCCTAATAGCCGGGGCAGAAATGAATTATGCCAATGATTCGGCGGCCCAGCATATGGCTTCAGCCATGAATGCTCCGGTGACTACGGTGTACTGTTCAACCGTACCGGAATTTGGCTTTGGTCCTTTGTCGGACGACAGTAAGGTGATTCAAACTGATGAGAAACTGGATTGCCGCCCATGTGGACTGCATGGATATAATCAATGTCCGGAAGGCCATTTTAAATGTGCGGATATTGATAGTAGCAAATTGCTAAAGCGTTTGGAAAAATGAAAAGCAAAGAGAAAGAAAAACTGGACACAGAAGTTGAAAATGCAGCAAAAGTGATATTACGGGGAGGAACCATCCTGTATCCCACCGATACAATCTGGGGGATAGGTTGTGATGCCACTCGTGCTAAACCGGTAAAAAAAGTCTTTAACATCAAACTGAGAGATGAGTCCAAAAGTCTTATCATACTCATTGACAAAGCAGACCGTCTTAAACACTATACTGATTACTATTCAGATATGGTTTATGATTTAATACAAGGCTTTGACAAACCCACCACTATTATATATCCCGGAGCAAAAAATCTGGCTAAAAACCTAATTGCTAAAGACGGAACCGTGGCTATACGGGTAGTGAATCACGAATTCTGTCAGAAGCTTATAAGCCGTATCAATCGACCCATTGTTTCTACATCAGCAAACCTGTCGGGTGAAGAGGCGCCTTCGGTGCTTTCTCAAATCGGAGACAACATTCGGGAAAAAGTAGATTACATAGTCAACTGGGAGCAAGATGTAGTAAGGGACACGAAACCCTCAACCATCTTAAAACTCAAAGAAAATGGAATGTATGAAGTGATTCGGCCATAATTCGTTTATCGACGGGAGTTAACAGGTGAATTGAAGTTTCAAATAAATGCTGAATCTTTCAGACTGCCAATTTACTGAATATGGTTTTTTAATAACTAAAGTTTCGCACCTAAAAGTTAAGACTGTGAGATATTGATTTTCAATAATATATCATCAAAGAAGTTATAACTTTGTGTTTCTTTGAGTATTAGTGCCTTAGTGGCCGTATTTTAAGAAGGTCACAAAGACACCAAGGCACCAAGATTCACGAAGAAAGTCGCATAGCATAATTGAAAAATATTAAAATTTGATATGTAAGTTTGAATTTTATCCTGGTTAGCCGGCTAGGTTTTAAGTTTTGAACTTTAGACTTGGTATTTTCTGCCAAAATATGACAGCACATGAAATTAAAACACTAAATTAAAAAACCTGATCATGGTTCTTCAATTTCCTGAACAAAAGCAAAACCGCCTTGTTAAAATAATGGTTTAACAAAGCGTACAAACAATGAAAAGTAAGGAAAAATTAACCATAAGGTCGGTTGATAAAAAAACACTCGAAAAGTGGTATCGCATTCTGACGCTGGGCCGTCAAATGGATGATAAAGCACCTAATTATTTGAAACAAGCCCTTGGGTGGTCTTATCATGCACCCTACGCGGGACATGACGGGATACAGTTTGCTATCGGGCAGGTTTTTGATAAGGAGCATGATCATTTATTTCCCTATTACAGGGATATGCTCACCACCTTTTCCGCCGGACTGACAGTGGAAGAAATTTTATTAAATGGGCTGTCCAAAAAAGATGATGTAGCCAGTGGTGGGCGACACATGTCAAACCATTTTGCCAAACCGGAATGGAACATCCATAATGTGTCCTCTGCAACGGGGAACCACATACAACAAGCCGTTGGTGTGGGCAGGGCCATAAAATACTATGGCGGCAAAGGCGTAGCTATATCCTCACAGGGCGAATCTTCGGTATCCGAAGGATTTGTGTATGAAGCCATAAATGGAGCTTCCAACGAAAAACTTCCGGTTATTTTTGTTTTCCAGGATAATGGGTACGGCATATCGGTTCCGAAAGCAGACCAAACAGCGACACCTTATGTGGCTGATAATTTTGCCGGTTTCCGTAATCTTAAAATCTTTTATTGCAATGGGAAAGATGTCTTCAGTTCCATGAATACCATGCAGAATGCCAAGAAATGGGTACAGGAAAATCAAATGCCGGCTATCGTTCATGCCAATTGTGTACGCATTCACTCCCACTCCAATTCCGATCGCCACGAACTTTACCGCGACGATGAGGAACGTGAAAGAGCCCTCAGGCAAGACCCGGTAGCTATTTTCAAACAGCGGCTCCTCTATTCAAAGGTCTTTGAGCAGGAAGAACTGGACAACATCGATAAAGAAGCCAAGAAAGAAATCTCCAAAAACCACAAAAAGGTTATAAAGGCTGCCGATCCGGACCCGGAAACGATTTTTGATTACGTGATTCCCGAACCTTACAAAGCGGAAAAATACCCAACGGGGACCCACAATCACGACGGCGAGAAGAAAAAATATATTACAGCACTCAACGAGACGCTCAAGAGCGAGTTCCGCAATAATCCCGACACTTTTTTGTGGGGGCAGGATGTAGCTAACAAAGACAAAGGCGGTATCTTCAACGTTACCAAAGGGATGCAGCAAGAGTTCGGCAAATCGCGTATTTTCAATGCCCCGATTGCCGAAGATTATATTGTCGGCACGGCCAATGGTATGAGCCGCTACGATAATAAAATCCGTATCGTCGTGGAAGGTGCTGAGTTTGCCGACTACTTCTGGCCGGCCATGGAACAATATGTGGAGGCTACGCACGATTACTGGCGCTCCAACGGAAAATTTGCCCCCAATGTAACCATCCGGCTCGCATCCGGCGGCTATATCGGTGGCGGATTGTACCACTCGCAAACCACCGAAGCTGCTCTGGGGACTTTCCCCGGTATCAGGGTTGTTTATCCTTCGTTTGCGGATGATGCCGCCGGATTACTGCGCAGCAGCATTCGATCGGAAGGACCGACCTTATTCCTGGAGCCCAAAGCTCTATATAACGACCCGAAAGCAGCTACAGCTATTCCTGATGATTATGAGGTTCCTTTCGGAAAAGCAAGGGTGAGACGTGAAGGTAGCGACTTAACGATCATTACTTACGGCAATGTTACCCATCATAGCCTTGAAGCAGCGGCAAAAATAGAGGAAGAAACTAACGCCTCCATCGAGGTGATTGACCTGCGGTCTCTTATACCGCTGGATAAGGAGACGATCCTTGAATCCATTAAGAAAACCAATAAAGTGTTGGTAGCCCATGAAGGTCCTGTATTCAACGGTTTCGGGGCTGAGCTCTCATCACTTATCACCGAAGAGGCATTTGAATACCTCGACGGGCCGATTAAGCGCGTAGGAGCTACTTTCACACCGGTAGGATTTCATAAAAACCTTGAGAATGCTATCCTGCCCAATACCAACAAGGTTTACGCCAGACTGAAGGAAATATTGGAATATTAGACAATTATTTTTTCTCTCTTACTATAGAAAAAGGCCGCCAAAAAGCGGCCTTTTTTGTTGAAAAGTTGAGAAAACTACTCTTGCGAGTCTTTTACAATGCGAAATCCTATCCAGTCATGAGGTGTTCTGGGGTTATTGTAGGCCCGGAAATTAATTTTGCAATAAGAGGCTGCATTTGTAATAGAGCCACCCCGTTGCACCTTCTTCTTTCCTGATGTAGGCCCTTTAGGATTATTCTCCGGACTCCGTTTATAATAGTTTTTATTATAACGGTCCGAGCACCATTCCCAGGCATTCCCACTCATGTCATAAAGCCCAAGGGCATTAGGCTTTTTCTGTCCTACTTCATGTAATTCACCGCCGCTATTCACGCGGAACCAACCTACTGAAAACAGCCAATTGCCTCCGCTAAATTTATGATCACTATCGTCCGATCCACCCCTGGCAGCATATTCCCATTCAGCTTCGGTAGGCAGCCGTCCCCCGGCCCAATCGGCATAGGCATTGGCGCCATGCCAGCTAACTTCTACGACCGGTTTGTTTTCACAACCGCTTTTAGGTTTAAATTTTCCATTATCACAAATAATACCGCAGTCGCTGTCATTCATATCAATATATTCTTTTGCTTTGACATGACCATCCGATGGGCACCCGATATCATTCAGGAATTCAACATACTGGGCATTGGTGATTTCATACTTGCTCATCATAAAATCACCCACTTTTACCGTATGGATAGGGTTCTCATCCTTGAAGTCACCGCCTCCCATTGTAAACTCGCCTCCATCGATCTTTACAAAATCAAAAGATTTGGAAGCCTTCCTTTCTTCGGTATCATCGTTTCCTGCATAAATGGTAGTGCTGCTAAAAATTGCGATAAGCACTAAAATCTTTAGATTGGAGATTGCATTTTTGTATACCATAGCTTGATAGTTTTTAGTTTGTATAAAGATAAAAGAAAAATACATAAAAACCTAGCAATCAGTTAAATTATGTATAAGGTGCGGGTTTTATTGTATGAGTTGCGGGTTTTATTGTATGAATGGATAGAAAAAAGATTATCAACTTTCCGAATTTTTCTTTGCCTGCCAAACGCTTATTTTTTTACTTTAGAAAAACAAAAAAACGAATCTTTTATACTTATGGTCTACATTTCTGATATTAAAGGATATAGCATCCGCTCGTTGCGGAAATGGATGGAAAGCCTTACCTACAATACTTTGTTACAGCAGGAGATAGAGAATCACTTTAAGGAACACGAGATTGAGCCGATCTTTGATATCAATCAACACATGAATTTCGCCGACCTTGCCATGGGTGCATTTTACAAACCCGAACAGGATTTTTGTTACCTCTATCCCGGCAACCTGTTGGGAGGGCTTTCCTGCGGCTTATCGGTTATGGATATCCTGATGACCATTCACAACAAAAAAGACCTGAATCATCATTATAACCGCATCTCTCCCACTCATTTTTATAACCTGGAAAAGCGCATAAAACCGGTCTCGGGCATTAAGAGCAATCAGACGGCAATAGCCGTAGGGCTGGCTCGCAGCCTGAAGATATATCATACCCGTGGTATTGTTATCTGCCCTGTGCATCCCGACGAAATCATTGAAGGAACGCTTTTCGAATCGATGCATGCTGCCAATGAGGAGCGGCTACCTTTGTTGTTTATCGTATCCGGTTATGCCGGAGAATCTGCAGCTTTCAATCCGGATATTTTTCAACGCCTGACCAATATTTATTTCAGCTATTGCGACGGTAGCAGCTTTTTTGACACTATGAACGCTATGAATAAATCCTGGCAGATTACCCGCGACGGTACAGGACCTGTTATGATGATTGGCCGAAACAGGCTTACTTCACGGCAAGCCTATGATACTTTAGCCGGAGAGTTATATCATTCACAAAAGCTTACCAAGGAAGAAATTAACAAAATGTGGGAGGACGCCCGTATACAAATCCGCCAGGAAAAAGAAAAAGTGATAGCTTTAGAATCCCCGGATGCAGGAGACATAACGATGACGCAAACGAAGGTATTTAAAGCCCGGGAACAAGAAGCTAACGAAGAGACGCCACGATATACTATTCGTCAGGCCATTGAAAGCACGATAATCAAAGAATTACAACAAAACATCCATGGATTTTACGTAGCCAGAAAATATACCGCTGAAGCAAACCCGTTTCCCAGCAGGCTCAGGTCTTATATTGCCGAGCACAGGGTTATCACGCTTAATGCCGGTGAGCAACTGCTGACCGCTTCCGCGGGAGGCATGTGCGAATACAATGAAAATATGAGTGTCGTGGTGGAACCGTGTGCCCATGCCGATGACTACTGGAGCTCGCTGGCCCAGGTTGTTGATTTAACCTTCTCGATGCTTATGCTGCAGCAGAATATTTCATTAGTTATTCGCATTCCCTCGGGAGGATATACCGGCAGCGGACCCTATGCTTCCCAAAATCTGGAGGGTCCGTTGCTTTCAGTGCCGGGGTTAAGAATTGCCTATCCGGCTTATGCTAATGATTATGCCGGTTTACTCCGTTCAGCTATGCGTTCGCCCGGAATAACCATATTGCTTGAAAGCAAGGCTATATATGATGACGATATCGCCACTGCCCGCGTGCATTCTGAAAACAGTGTTCCTTTCGGGGAAGGAAAGATTGTCAGGGAAGGAAAGGACCTGACCATTTTTAGCTACGGCAATGCACTGCACCTGGCCGTATTGGCCGCGGAAAGGCTTGCCCGCGAAGAGGAGTATGAAGTGGAGGTTTTTGATCTGCGATCGCTACTCCCTATGGATAAAACAGGTATCTTAAAAAGTGCCAGGAAAACCGGAAAAGCACTCATCGTCACTGAAAGTTACCTCTTTGGTAATGTAGGGGCAGAAATCAGCTCTCTATTAAACCAGGAAGCTTTTTTTTCGCTGGAAGCGCCGGTCAAAAGACTGGGAAGCCTCTTTATACCTGTCCCCTATCAAACCAACCTCGAAAGCACCGTCTTACCCGGTGTTACCGATATAAAAGAAGCAGCCAGGGATATACTTTATATGTAAAAATTGAATACATTTGCAGCGGATTTGAAAAAATAACAACCCGTAAGTTGCATTTTTATGCTTTTTATGGTGCTTTTATAACTGTTTTAGTACAAAATTTTTAAATCAACAATGTCGAGCAAACTCCAAAAGGTCAGAAATGCTTCTATCTTCAGCACAGTGCTCAATGGCATCCTGGCCCTTGGAAAAATAACCATCGGGTTTATCAGCGGAAGCCTGGCCGTATTAAGTGACGGATTAGATTCGGCAGGCGATGTCCTTACTTCAATCATTATGATTGTTACTGCCCGATTAATGAAGAAGCCTCCTAATATCAAATTTCCTTACGGTTATGACAAAGCTGAGTCTATCGCCTCCAAAGCCATATCTTTCTTTATTTTCTTTGCAGGTGCGCAACTGGTTTTCTCCGCTGTCCGCAAATTGTTTGTCATTGAAAACAATCCCATTCCCGGAGAATTAGCATTATGGGTGACAGCTATTTCTATAGCAGTCAAAATTATTTTAAGTCTGCATCAACATAAAAGGGCCAGGCAATTACAAAGCCACATGCTTAAAGCCAATGCCCGAAACATGCAAAATGACATTCTAATTTCCGGGAGTGTCCTGCTGGGATTGTTGCTAACACAAACGCTGGAAATCTATCAAATCGATGTTATTATTGGCCTGGGAATAGGCTTGTATATCATGTGGACGGCCTACAGAATTTTTCTCTCCTCAAGTACGGAGCTTATGGACGGGGTGGAGGACCCATCTATCTACAACAAAGTCTTTGAAGCTGTGGCAGAAGTAAAAGGAGCTACCAATCCACACAGGGCGCGAATACGGCAAATGGGAAATCAGTATTTGGTTGCCATTGATATAGAAGTTGACGGGGCGATATCAGTAGCTAAGTCTCATGAAATAGCGGCAGAGCTTGAACAAAGTATTAAAAAGAAAATCCCAAATGTATATGACATCCTGGTACACATTGAACCATACGGACATAGCGAAAAAGACGAGAAATTCGGTATTTCCCACAAAAATTTTCCGGAAGACCTATAATATTTTAGTGAAAAAAATCCTCCCGGTGGTGTAACATAATTCCTGCTTAATCGTCAAAACGTGAATACAAAAAACAAAAAACAATACAATCATGAATCTTAGAAAAATTTTGTTAGCCGGCACATTAATGGCATTCTCCATGACCATGTTTTCCCAGACTCATCAAATGCAGAAAGATGACAATGGCATGAAATACCTGATAGACGGAGATATTAATCTCTCCGGTTTCGGGGGTGTTACAGTTGATTTTACTTCTGTAGAGAACGATCCTGCTGTTTTTGTCGGTGGCGGCGGGGCTTTACTAATCAACCAGAGTGTTTTTCTCGGAGGTTATGGCCAAGGCCTCGCCACCCAGCACAAGAGGCACGATGTCTCTATCGATGAAGCAGAAAACATTGATCCTGTCTTGCAGTTCGGTCACGGTGGGGTGTGGCTGGGATATATCCTTCAACCTTCCAGCGTAATACATCTGAATATTAACACGAAGTTCGGGGCCGGGGAATTAGCCCTTACCGAGTCACTGGATGAATACGATATGTTTGACAGCTATCATAAGGACCAGGTTTTGGTTCTCACCCCCTCCGTCGGAATAAACGTAAACATTCTCCCCTGGTTCCGCATTGCCGCTAATGCAGGATACAGGTTGACCAGCGGTGTGGGCGATAAAACCTATAATAACAGTGAGGAATTGATCTTTAAGAGTAAGGATTATAATGCTCCTTCCTTCTCATTATCATTCCTCTTTGGAGGGTTCAATTAAAAATAATTCAGATTAATCCTGCCACAGTTCAACAAACAGCGAATTATGAAAATATATAACATTCTGTTTGCCTGGCTACTTATTGTATTTATGACAGGCAACCTTTATGCAGACAATGTCGAAGAAAGCAACAAAAACACTATAAGCGGATCTATCACCAATGCCCGTAACGGAGAAGCCCTCATTGGAGCTACCGTATACGTACAAGAGCTTAAAACGGGTACCAGTGCCAATGAATACGGATATTACTCAATAAGTTTGCCTCCGGGCAATTATACATTGGTATACTCATACATTGGTTTTGAAAAAAAGACCCTGGAAATAGACCTGCAGGAAAATATAACCCAAAACATCGAGTTGCGGGAAAAACAGGAAACACTTGATGAAGTGGTGGTTAAAGGCGAAAGAAAAGATGCCAATATTAGCAAAAACGAAATGAGCGTCTCGAAAATGGACGCTAAAACCATATCAAAAATCCCCGCCATGATGGGAGAAACCGATCTTGTAAAAGCCATACAGCTATTACCGGGCGTTCAGTTTGCCACTGAGGGATCATCCGGATTCACGGTGCGGGGCGGCTCTCCCGATCAAAACCTTATCCTGCTGGATGAAGCCTCGGTTTATAATGCTTCCCACCTTATGGGATTCTTCTCGGTTTTCAACAACGATGCCATAAAAGATGTGAAGCTGTACAAAGGGAACATCCCGGCAAGTGCAGGAGGGCGTCTTTCTTCTTTGCTGGATATCAGGATGAAAGAGGGCAACCAAAAAAGGCTGTCAGGACAAGGGGGAATAGGCACTATCTCCAGCCGCATGACATTAGAAGGTCCTTTAGCTAAAGATAAAGCTTCCTTCCTGGTGGCCGGTCGCCGATCTTATGCCGATTTGTTCCTGCCTTTGGCCAGTGATGACAATGTCAGCGACAACACCCTTTATTTCTACGATCTGAACGCCAAGGTAAACTACAAAATCAATGAAAACAACCGCCTTTTCGTGTCGGGCTATTATGGCCGGGACACCTTTAAAAACCCGGATTTTCGCATCGGCTGGGGTAACAATACCTCCACCGTGCGATGGAATCATCTCTTCAGTAAAAAATTGTTCTCCAATTTCACTTTCGTGAAAAGCAATTACGACTACAATCTGGGTGTGCCCGAAGGAGAACCTAATTCCTTTATCTGGAAGGCCGATCTGAATGATTATACCATGAAGGGCGATTTCGGCTATTACCCAAGTCCGCAGAGTACTTTTAAATTCGGGATTCAATCGACGTATCACCGGTTTTTCCCGGGAACGGCCAAAGGCCTCGGTGAGCAAAGCCTCTTCAGCGAATATGAAGTACATCACAATAATTCGCTGGAAAGCAGTCTCTACTTTGAACACGAATACGAGTTCAACCCGCTGCTTTCCTTACGCTACGGGGTGAGATATACACTATTTCAAAATGTGGGCAGTGGGGTGCTCTACCATTTCAATGACAGTTATGAAGTGACAGACAGCACAAAATATGATTCCGGCGAATTCTTTAACAACTACGATGGTTTTGAACCGCGGATCGGGCTGCGCTACCAGCTAAATGAGTTTTCTTCTATCAAGGCCAGTTATTCGCGGACCAAACAGTATATTCACCGGGCAACGAACAGTACTTCGGGAACGCCGCTGGATATATGGTTTCCATCAACGCCGAACATCGCACCGCAAAAATCCGACCAATGGGCTCTGGGCTACTTCCGCAACTTCAGGGAAAACACCATCGAAACCTCCCTGGAAGTATTTTATAAAGACATGGATAACATAGTCGACTTCAAGGACCATGCGGAAATTCTTCTCAACAAGGAATATGAAGGAGAAATTCGGTCGGGAGATGCAACGGCTTACGGGGCGGAACTAATGGCAAAGTTTGATATAACCCGCTTTAGCGGGAGGGTGAGCTATACGTACTCTCACTCGGAGCGTACCGTTAATACCGTTAATGACGGGAAAACCTACCTATCGCCCTATGACAGGCCTCATGACATTACCATAGTTCTAAATGCCGATATCTCGGAACGCCTGTCCGCCGGCTTGAACTGGGTTTATATGACCGGGCGGCCGGTAACTTTTCCCACAGGAAGGGTAGAGATTGGCGGGAAGTATGTGCCGGTATACTCCGAGAGGAATGCTTACAGGATGCCTGATTATCACCGTATGGACTTTGCTCTTACTTATAAGGGAAAAGAATCCGCAGACAAAAAATTTCACAGTGAATGGAATTTGTCGTTATACAATGCCTATGGACGGAAAAATGCCTGGGTTATAAACTTCGTGCAGGATGAACAAAATCCTTCACAAACTTATGCGGAAAAGACCTACCTCTTCGGGGTAGTGCCTTCAATAACCTATAATTTTTATTTTTAAACTATAAGAAAGATGAAAAAATATTTGATAATCCCAATGCTATTCCTATTGGCAATAGCAGGATGCACGGAAAAAATCGATGTGGAACTCGAGGAAAGCTATGAACGCTTGGTGGTGGAAGGTTACATCACTAATGAATCCGGTCCCCATCAGATAGAATTAAGTAAAAGCACGGATTATTTTGACCCGGGAAAAGCAGCAAGGGTGGAAGGAGCCCTTGTAATTCTGGACGATGGGGTAAACCCACCGGATACGTTAGCAGCACACCCGGAAAAACCAGGAATATATCAGACCGATTCCGGCTATCGCGGCGTGGCAGGGCGTCAATATCACCTGCGTATCGAACTTGCAAAACCTATTCACGAAACATCTGTCTATGAAGCTACTTGTGAGATGCCTCCCCAAAGGTATCTTGATTCGATCTATGTCTATTACATAAAACGGTGGGATGCATGGGAAGTGCGCTCCTTCGCGGAGGACCCTCCAACAAAAGATTTCTACATGTTTGACCTCTATAAAAATGATACGCTGGTGACGGATACGATAACGGAAGCTTTCGTCACGGAAGACCGGCTATTCAACGGTCAATCGACCAATGGAGCTGCCATAGGCTACTTTCAAGCCGAATTTCCTGATGAGGTAGTCAGATCCGGTGATACCATTACGGCTCGCATCGCAGGCATCACAAAAGAACACTTCAATTTTCTTATGGATGTAAGAGAAGAGTCGGGTTTCCAGAACCCCCTATTCAGCGGCCCTCCGGCCAATATCCGCGGAAATATCAGCAATGGCGGCATAGGATTCTTCGGAGCCTTTGCCGTGGATTATGCTTCCACGGTGTACCAGGGAGCGGGGATGGATGAATGATTGGATGGATGAATGGTTGGATGGATGAATGATTGGATGGATGAATGATTGGATGGTTGAATGGTTGAATGATTGAATGATAAATTTTTAGATAAAATAAAAGTATTGAGATGTAAAAATAATTACTTATCAAATGATTAAAATAAGTAAAAATGCAGCCTTCTATCCTTCTTCGCCGCATCTAAAGACGCCCCTAACACCCAGAACCTTCCATGCGGCGAAAATTCGGATGGGAAGATTACCCGATGCTCGAAGGGTTTTCCCATCTGCTGCGGTATTCACCAAAAGCCCGCTAAAGCGGGCTAAGAGAAGGTTGTTGGGAAATCTTTGCCACCCGGATAAATCCGCCCGCCCGAACGTGCCGACATTCGTCACGGGCGGGGGTGCTACCCTCATTTGAAAAAGATTAAAATGAGTAACTATCTTTACACCTCATTAAAAGATGGGTGACATATAATACCAGTATTAGGAATATAAGTCCCCGGTAATATTCAAACTTCAGAGTATTCGTTAGAGTATGCCTGAAAACCTAGAAATTGAAAGCCAACAGAAACGAATATTCCATAAATTATAACCCGTTTATCACAGAACAATAGTTATTCTATTGCCTTATCGTAATTTTGCAGCGGTTTTAAACCATAGCCGGATAGCAATTTTTGTATAGCTACTGGAGAGCAATAAACGAAAATAGTGGAATGTTAATAAACCCTGCTAAATCGAAAATATTTTACGGCTGGTACATGATTGGCCTGGGCACGCTAGGGGTGCTGATGAGTGTGCCGGGACAGACTATCGGAATATCGGCATTTACGGATTATTTGCTTAAAGCCCTGGAGCTTACACGGGGGCAGCTAAGCACCGCCTACATGTTCGGAACAATCAGCAGTTCGTTTATGCTGACTTTTGCCGGACGGATGTATGACCGCCATGGGGCCAGGCTTGTGGCCGCTGCAGCAGCCATGGGAATGGGGGGTATTTTGATCTATCTTAGTTTTAGTGATGTCATCAGCTCTGCGATTATTACTCTCATCCCGGCGATCCCGAACTGGCTGATTAATTTTATCGTCATTTTTCTTGGCTTTTTTCTTTTGCGTTTTTTCGGTCAGGGAGCGCTCACGCTCTCCTCCCGGAACATGATTATGGAGTGGTTTGAACATCGTCGCGGCCTGGCCAACGCTTTGTCGGGCCCTTTCATTGCGGTGGGATTCTCCTCCGCCCCGCTGCTTTTTGATTTTCTCATCAACAACCATGGCTGGCGGGAAGCATGGCAGCTTTTGGCGATAATTTTTGGATTTGCTTTTACTGTGGTAATCCTGGTTTTTTACCGCGATAAGCCCGAAAAATTCGGCCTGAAGCCCGATGGCAAACAATCCGAGGCCGCAAGAAACAGGCGCATTAAACGCAACAAAGTATGGTATGAGTTCAACCTGAAAGAAGCACGTCACAAATTTGCATTCTGGGTTTTTGTTATTAGCCTCTCAATGTTTGCCCTGTATATAACCGGCTTTACTTTCCATGTGGTGGATGTTTTTGAGCAGGTGGGGATTAGCCGCCAGAAAGCCCTGGCAATTTTTCTGCCGGCCTCTGTCATAGCATTCTCTCTTAATGCCACCGGAAGCTGGCTGAGCGATTATATCAAACTCAAGCACCTGTATAAAACCATTGCATTTGGTGGCGTTTTATCAACGGCAGGGTTAATTATGCTGGAGCATAGCTGGGCTTATTACGTGATCATCATCGGAAACGGGATCCTTCACGGGATGTTTGGCATCCTCTCTGCCATCACCTGGCCGAAATATTTCGGCAGGAAGCACCTGGGGGCGATAAGCGGGTTCAACCAATCCTTCAACGTGTTCTTTAGCGCCATAGGTCCCTGGATATTTAGTCAATCGCTTACCTTCACCGATTCATACAAAACCGCCGGATACATCATTATGGCTGTTTGGGCCGTATTGTTCATTGGTTCCTTTTTTGCTGATAATCCACAATTGAAGATGCGCAGGGATGAGGAGGTATAAGTTTCCGGCTTTTTGGTAGGGCATTGAGGGATGGGTAAGATGGGATGGATGTATAGATGAATGGTTGTATGATTGAATGGATGGATGGTTGTATGATTGAATGAATGGATGGATGATTGAATGGATGGATGATGGCTCGCGTTCGCTTGTGGCGAGTGCGGAATTTCTTTGCGTTTTTAACGCACAAACAAGGGCTTGAGATATTTCAAGGGTCATGGAAAGTCGTTGCAAACGACAAGAAAAATAGGCCCTCGTCGCAGACGAGCGCCAGCCAGGGTTTTATGTAAGTCGGATTTTCTCTTAATCTATTTCCTTTTAAACCGAAATTTCAAAGTATAATTTAAAAATTAGGCCTAAAAAAACCGCAGCCACATTTATGACTACGGTTCGCTCTCTCTGCTCCTCCCCGATTTACAATACTTTTGTCGATTCGGTGGGTTTGGGCACTTTAACCACCAGGATTCTCAAAATATCATCACTTTCATTGTACCAGCAATGGGGAATTTTTTTCGGTGAATCGATGAGGGTGTCTTTATCCACTTCTTGTTTTTCATCGCCAATTTCTACCACTCCTTTTCCTTCGAGAACATAAAAAAATACATCCACCGGTGTGATATGTTTTTTCAGTTGCTCACCCGGTTGCAGCAGCAGGTGACTGGCCATGGCATTTTCACTGTCATAAAGCGCGCGGGCATCTACCCCATGCGGATTTTTTCGCTTTTCAGCTTCTGTGTATTTTATCGTTTTTATCATAACCTGTTTTCTACTTTTGGAAATTTTTCCTAATTGTATTTTTATAATAACTGTTTTATTCGATTCGATAATGTAAAATCCCAAATTTCAAATAACAAATCCCAAAAAAGTACTAAAAATCAAAAATCAAACAAAGAGTAAAGAAGAAGATTGATAGTTGGAGAGTGAATATTGAAATTTGTTTGTCAATTGTGTTTTGTATTTTGAAATTTTGAGAGACCGGGAGCACTTCATCCTATCTTCTCCGGACAATATGTCCATCTCCTCCTCGTTCAGTTCTGTCCGTGCTCCCGGTAAGTAAGCTATATCTATTTAGCCATGAACATTTCCACGTCTTCTTTAGGCTCACCGATGCCGGAGATACCGAATTTATCCACCAGTACGTTGGCTACGTTTGGTGAAAGGAAAGCCGGCAAGGTGGGTCCCAGGTGAATATCCTTCACGCCAAGTGACAGCAGGGCCAGTAATACGATAACCGCCTTCTGCTCGTACCAGGCGATGTTGTATTCAATCGGTAAATCGTTGATATCATTGAGTTCGAAAACTTCCTTGAGCTTCATAGCGATAACGGCTAAGGAATACGAGTCGTTGCACTGTCCGGCATCCAATACTCGCGGAATGCCACCGATGTCACCTAAGCCCAGCTTGTTGTAACGGTATTTGGCACAGCCGGCGGTCAATATCACCGTATCATCAGGAAGTTCCTGAGCAAAATCGGTGTAATACTGCCTTGATTTCATGCGGCCGTCACAGCCAGCCATGACAAAGAACTTGCGGATAGCGCCGCTTTTCACAGCATCCACCACCTTGTCAGCCAGTTGCATGACCTGGTTATGAGCAAAACCACCGACGATTTCTCCGGTTTCTATCTCCTTCGGGGGATCACATTTTTTGGCATGCTCGATAATCTGCGAGAAATCTTTCATGCCATCATTTTCCCTTGCCGGAATATGTGTTGCTCCATCCAACCCGGAAGCTCCGGTTGTATATATCCTATCTTTGTAGCCGGCGTTTTTCCTTGGCGGAACGATGCAATTGGTTGTGAAAAGGATAGGTCCGTTAAATGATTCGAACTCTTCTTTTTGTTTCCACCACGAGTTACCGTAATTTCCTACAAAATGATCATACTTTTTGAAAGCGGGGTAATAATTGGCCGGGAGCATCTCGCTATGGGTGTATACATCCACGCCACTTCCTTCCGTTTGCTGAAGCAAATCCTCCATGTCTCTGAGATCATGGCCGCTGATCAGTATCGCCGGGTTATTGCGTACCCCAAGATTCACCGACGTCATTTCAGGATTCCCATAGCGGCTTGTATTGGCCTGGTCAAGCAATGCCATTACCTCCACACCATATTTACCTGTTTCCAATGTGAGGGATACCAAATCATCCACTGATAGTGAATCATCCAAAGTGCCGGCCAAAGCCCGCTCCATGAAAGCATAGATTTCATCTTTTTTATGACCGAGATTATAGGCATGTTCTGCATAAGCTGCTATTCCTTTTACGCCGTATGTAACGAGTTCACGAAGCGATCGTACATCTTCATTTTCAGTTTGGAGGACCCCTACATTTTCGGCCTTCATATCAAGCGCTCCATCGGTTTCACCGGTCCACGTGCACGCATCTTTCAACTCTTCATCATTAAAAGATATTCCATTCTTCTCCAGCTGCTTTCTTAACCGGTCTCTCACCTCAAAACCGCGATAAACTCTTTGACGAATGGCTTCTTTATCGAAGTTGGCATTGGTGATAGTGGAGAAAAGCCCGTCCATAACAAAATGGTTCACTTCATCATCCACTGTCATATTGTTTTTTCGTATTTCATAAGCGAAAAAAGTGGTGCCTTTGATAACATGCATCAAAAGGTCCATCATGTTAGCGGTGTCATCCGTTTTTCCACAAACACCTTTGCTTGTGCATCCTGCATTTTTTAATGCCTCCTGGCATTGGAAACAAAACATACTCATAAATCTTCTCTTTTTAATGTAATTTTAGTTTTTAAATCTTGTATTGTTGTATTTTCGAGATAATCCTTAACCTCATCTTTTACGCGTTCACCTAAATCGCCGTAGATGCATGGCTCAAAAATGCAATCCTCTGAGCACATATCACACATGCGGCCGCTTATCGCACCTTCGATAAACTGATAAATCTCCAGTAAGTTTATATCCTCCGGAGCTTTACCCAGAATGAATCCACCTCCCGGCCCGCGAGTACTTCTTAAATAGCCACCTTTTACCAGCATCTGCAAAACTTTGGCCGAATGGTTTTTAGAGAAATTAAAACCTTCCACGATCTCAGTCACATTCATTTTTTTATCAGTGCTGGCAATAATAACCACACTGTGTATGGCAATAGATGCGGCTTCTGATATGTTAACAATTCGACTCACGGTTCACGTAATTAAGATGTTTATTACTGCAAATATAAAACATAAAAAGGTAAAACAATACCTAAATGTGGAAAATAATACAAAGACGCTGAAAAACAGCGCAATGATTGATATATTTATTTTTGTTCTAAATAAAATAGGCTTAGAGATTTCGGTGACGTTGATTAGTGGCGGATTGGATGGATGGATGAATGAATGGATGGATGAATGATTGAATGGATGACTTGTAATTAGTTGATTCGTAATTTGTTAATTGGTAATTGGTAATTTGTTGAATCTCCTTCAATCTTCTTCAATCTTCCTTTTCAATCTCCATCAATCTTCCTTTTCAATCTCCTTCAATCTTCTTCAATCTCCTTCAATCTTCTTCAATCTCCTTCAATCTTCCTTTTCAATCTCCTTCAATCTCCTTCAATCTTCTTCAATCTTCCTTTTCAATCTCCTTCAATCTCCTTCAATATCCTTCAATCTTCCTTTTCAATCTTACATCAATCTCCTTCAATATCCTTCAATCTCCTTCGATTAAAGATTGCGGAGGATTTCTGAGTAGAAGATGCAGATTTGTTACAGGACAATTTATTCCCTACCTTGCTTGCCGCAAATAGAAAATCGTATGCTGGAAGTATTGCAATATGCCGGTGCAGGGCTCCTCCTGGGAAGTATGGCGGGAATTTCACCCGGACCTTTGCTGGCACTTGTTATCAATCAAAGTCTGAAGCACGGACGCAAAGAAGGAATCAAAGTCTCGTTCACCCCTCTGATAACAGATTTACCGGCGATATTACTGTCAGTGTTTCTGATTTCGGAATTAGCGGAGTATAAGCCGGTTTTTGGAATTATTTCTTTTGCAGGGGCTGCCTATATTATTTACCTGGGCTATGAAAGTATTGTTTCGGCTGGGAAGGAAATGGAACTGGAAGAAGTTAAAACAAATTCACTCCGAAAGGGCGTTCTTACCAACCTGTTAAATCCGCATCCCTATTTGTTCTGGATCACTGTTGGAACCCCTCTGATGATGAAAGCTTCCCAGCTTAGCTTTTTCTCGGCCGCGCTATTCGTATTTTCCTTTTACCTGACGATAATCGGTGCTAAAGTGATTATAGCTTTGCTGGCTGACAAATCAAGAGCTTTTTTAAGCGGTAAGGCCTATTTGTGGACCTTGAGGGTTTTAGGTGTTTTGTTGATTGTTTTAGCACTTGTTTTAGCCCGGGAAGGATGGAATTATTTGATTTCATAATCGAATAAGTGTAAACGATTTTATGTATTTATCCGTTTATAAAATAAAAAATGAAAATCACGCAAGGATTAATATTTGTACTCGCAGCTTTGCTTATCGCTCCTGCTGTAAAAGGTCAGAAAAGCGAAACCGCCATACCCATCTTTGCTTATCACCGGTTTGGCGATAGCCGTTACCCTTCCACAAACATTGAAATGGATGTTTTTAAAAAACAGCTCCGGTACCTGGAAGAAAATAATTATTCTGTGATGACCCTCGGTAATGCCCTGAAGGCAATTGATAACAATAATCTTCCAAAAAATCCGGCAATCCTTACTGTGGATGATGGCTATTTGTCATTCTTTGAAAATGCCTTTCCTGTTTTAAAAGAATATGGATACCCGGCAACGATTTTTATTAATACTTCTTACGTTGGGAATAAGAGTTATATGAACTGGAGTCAGTTGGAAAAGCTTCATGAAGCAGGTATAGAAATCGGAAATCACTCGCATGCTCATCCTCATTTTGTAAATTCCGACGATCCTGTAGAAGCTTTCGAAGACGATGTCTCCAGGGCGCAAGAGCTATTTAAAAAACATTTGGGTTTCAAACCTGAAGTTTTTTCTTATCCTTATGGAGAATATACCCGGAAGCTGGCCGATAAAGCGGAAAATATGGGCTTTATTGCTGCCACAGCTCAGCGTTCAGGCGTTTTGGGAGCATCTACCTACCGGTTTGCCATTCCCCGTTTTCCGATGGGAGGGCCGTTTGCAACAATGAAAGGGTTTAAATCCAAAATCAAAATGCTTCCGCTTGAGGTCGAAATGACAAATCCTGAAAGTACTCTTGATTACCAGGTTGATAAGGTGCGTTTTCGTATAGAAACGCCGGTTCACGAATCCACAATTCAATGCTTTATCGATGGCAGGAAACAAGAAGTAAAAGAACGAACAGACTATTTTGAAGTGGACATGCCTTCTTTGAGTGACCGGAGAACACTTATCACCATTACCGCCCGGGGTCAGGAATCCAACAGCTGGCACTGGTTTAGCTACGTAGTAATCAATAAAGCGGTAGAGGAAAAGTAAAGACTTTTTTGGAAAAGCCACGAATTCGCGTATGAAAGCCTTGCTCTTTTAAGTAAAGTTTTCTTTCCCGAAAGGCCAATGAAGTGGGCATACCCTATAACTTAGCCCATAAATTTATGATGAGCCAGGCTCACTGATACATTTGCACTTCGTCGTTGTATTTTGTCTCAGGCTATTTGACTTCCAAACGCTCTTTGAAAGGCAGGAAAGTCATAAAATCGGCGTGGTGCACCACGTAGGCTTCAGTCGTACGCTTCACCTTATCCCCTTCGCCGGCATGGGCGGCGATGATGTGGCAAACTTCCGGGGGCACCCCGCACTCTTCCGCAATAGAAACGCCTGAGAAAGGATGACGCAGGTATTTGCCGTATGTCCCCTGAACCGCATTGCCATTATCATCCAGCACATACTCCAGGAGTTTACCTACATCGGCAAGGATCGCTCCCGCTATCAACACATCCATATCCACCGTCAGCTCGCCGTGATACATGTCGTTAATCTTTTGTCCGGCATCGCGGGCGATGTGAACGACCGAGCGTTTGTGATCCATAAAAGTGACTTTCAAATCGGGGCCCACCAACAAAGTAAAAGGGATGCGCTTCAAATCTTCAGCACCCAATACGCTACGCTCAAGAGCCAGCTCCCATGTTTTGGCGGTTTGTTCTTTCAGTTTCTGATCTTTTATCCAATCCAGTTCAGGCCACAGGTTATATACTTCTTTTGTCATATTTATCCGATATTTTAAATATTCATTCTTTTATTAAATTAATCAGGTTAATGGTAAGTTGGCAGTTGGCAGAGAGCAGTTGGCAATTATTTATTCTTGCCAACTGCCAACTGCATTTTGCCAACTTAACATAAGGCTAAATGCTCTTTGCCTTCTACTTCAGTTTCTCAATAACAGCATCGGTCATCTGATACGTAGAGGCGGCGCCCTGTTTTACAACATCCGGGCTTCCTTTCATTTTCATCATATCGTAGGTTCTGTCCTTTCCTTCTGAAATAACATCAGCCACGGCATTGCGAACTTTTGTTGCCTTGTCGTATTCTCCCACATGCTCAAGCATCATACATGCCGAGGATATCATAGCAATAGGATTCGTTATGGGTGTGTCAAATTCGGCATACTTGGGGGCGGAACCATGCGTAGGCTCAAACACTCCAACGCCCGTATCAGGGTTGGCCTGGGCACTGCAGGCAAAACCAAGACCGCCAATCAATCCGGCAAAGCCATCCGAAACAATATCTCCAAACATATTTCCGGAAACAATAACACCATAATTTTCAGGATTCTTAGTCATCCACATCATCTGGGCATCGATGTTGGTATTGTTGAGGTAAATATTCGGATAATCCTTTTCCTGGATTTCTTTAGCCATAGCAAACATCATCCCTGAAGTTTCGCGAATGACATTAGGTTTCTCGCAAAGGGTCACCGACTCATAACCAAACTTGCGGGCATGCTCAAAAGCAGCTCTGAGAATACGTTCGGTTCCTTTTTTAGTAAAAATGCGGGTAGAAACCGATATTTCGCCTTTCGGCACTTTCCCGAAATTCTTATTAAACTTCGGATGGGTCATCAGGGCATCGTAAACCTGCTGGTCCGGGTTTGACCATTCTACCCCTCCGTATAGTCCTTCGGTATTCTGACGGAAAACCACCACGTCAACTTCCGGTTCCTCAATGCCGCCTTTACCGTCTCTGCGGATAAAATTGAGCGGGTTGCCTTTGTAGGTTTTACAGGGCCTTTGACAGATATCCAGGTTGAAGAGCTGACGAAGTCCGACGATTGGGCTGGAATAAACCAATCCCTGGTTTTGAAGCTCCGGTGCCAGCTCTTGTGCGGCAGCATCTTTCGGTTTGGAAGTAATAGCTCCGAAAAGGGCCACCTTGTGTTTGTCGATAAGATCAATGGTACGCTGGGGCAAGGGATTCCCTTCCTTTTTCCAAAATTCCCAGCCAATATCGCCTTCAACATAATCAGCCTCAAATCCGGCTGCTTCAAGTACACGGATGGCTTCCTCCAAAACAATGCGACCTATGCCGTCACCGGGAAGCTTTACAATAGTTCTTTTTGCCATATTCGGTTTTTTTTGTTGGTTTTAACCACCAAATATACAACCTATCGGAAAATAAGCCATTTTTTGGATGGCCTTTCGGTGTCATCACTCATTAAATTTAATTAATTTAAATAGCGGAAGGGTTTTTACGCAAATCTACTGGATATTCTTTTATAAAATGTTAAAATTTAACACCTTATAATTGTAATTGTTAAATATTGATACGCAATAATTTATCATCAAATATATTCTTCCTTTGTGTTTCTTAGAGACTTAGTGCCTTGGTGGCAGGAAATCCAGAAGGCCACAAAGATACCAAGGCACAAAAATTCATGAAGAAAGTCGTTTGACAAATGTAAAACTTAGCAAAATTTTTAAAAGCAATTATTTTCTTTTTGGACGGTCCCTAAGTAAGCCATTAGCAGGGAAAATGCATGAGGTAATATTTTCTTAAATTTGCACCAAAAACGGCATTGAATCTAAAGCACCACATAAAGAGCCCCATTTTCGGCATGATTGCGGAAGCAGCCCGGGAGATCAACACCGATGCATATTTGATAGGAGGATTTGTGAGAGACCTGGTCATCGGCCGGCCTTCCAAAGACATTGACATCGTGGCCGAAGGCTCCGGTATTGAACTCGCGCGGCAGGTGGCCCAAAAACTGGGTCGCAACACACAAATCAGCGTCTTCAAGAATTACGGAACGGCCATGATTCGCTATTCAGGAGATAAAGACTGGGAAGTGGAATTCGTCGGAGCCCGTAAAGAGTCTTACAATCGGGATTCCCGCAAGCCTGTGGTGGAAGACGGAACGTTGCAGGATGATCAAAACCGGCGCGATTTTACAATTAACGCATTGGCTATCAGTCTTCAGGATAAAAATTACGGAGAAGTGGTAGACCCCTTTGGAGGATTGGATGACATTCATCAAAAAATCATACGTACACCCCTGGATGCCGATATCACTTTTTCCGACGATCCGTTGCGAATGATGAGAGCCGTACGGTTTGCTACGCAGTTAGATTTTTATATTGACCCGGACTCCTTTGAGGCTATCCGAAGAAACAGGGAAAGGATAGAAATCGTTTCAGCCGAGCGGATAACCGAAGAGCTGAACAAAATTATCCTGGCGACAAAGCCTTCCAGGGGATTCAAATTACTGGATGAAACGGGCCTCTTGAAAATCATTTTCCCTGAACTGGTCGCCATGAAAGGCGTGGAAGAGAAAGAAGGCGTGCGGCACAAAGATAATTTCTACCATACGTTGCAAGTGCTTGACAACATCGCCGAAAACACCGACAACCTTTGGCTGCGATGGGCTACCCTGCTGCATGATATCGCCA
>JAIPBX010000083.1 GCA_021738485.1 Bacteroidales bacterium
AGCCTTTTTGCTCGTTTTACACTACCTGGCCTCACCCTCCAAACCTCCCTAAAGGGAGGCTTTAAGAGGGAAACATTAAGGGCTATATGGGATGTTTATTTATGGGATATCTGATTGTTGCCCGGAAATTGGTTCACGGGAAATTAAAAATCACACAATGGGATAATGATAGAAATAAAATATATTAGGATAGTTAACCTACGGATAAAGAACGATATTTTTTTTACTGGTAAAGACTAAGATACCCACAAGCATTCAATAGGTGGGAAAATATAGAAGTCAACTCATAAAAAAGGGAGTCGGGCAATGAATATGCCCAACTCCCTTTTAAGAGAATTTTAACCTAAGCGTCACTCCATTCTATAGGTCTTTTCCGACAGGGCGGCTTCCTGTGGTTTGTCTATTTTTATTTCTTTTTCCGTTTGCTTGTCGCTTGCTGCCTGCTCATCCGATCCGGAATCCATAGCAATGCCCGGGGCAATTACCAGTGCAACGACCGACATCAACTTGATCAGGATGTTGAGTGAAGGTCCTGAGGTATCCTTGAAAGGATCTCCTACAGTGTCGCCCACTACTGTAGCTTTATGGGCATCGCCGCCTTTTTCGTGGAGTTCCCCTTTGTATTCGTATCCTTCTTCTATCATTTTTTTAGCGTTATCCCAGGCTCCGCCTGAATTGGCCTGGAAAATGGCTAGTAATACACCTGATACCACTACGCCGGCAAGCAATCCTCCCAGCATTTGGGCGCCGCCAAGGTAGCCTACGAGGGCCGGAGCTACCACGGCCAGGGTTCCCGGAAGAACCATTTCCCTGAGTGAGGATTCGGTTGATATTTTGACACATTCCTGGTATTTGGCGGAACCTTCCGCATCATCCAGTGTTTTCTGCTCTTCTTCGGTAACACTGGAGGTATCCCCATTGTATTTTTTCAATACCTTCAGGGCTTCTGTCAATTTGGGAATCGAAGAAAATTGTTTACGCACCTCTTCAATCATAGATGTCGAGGCGCGCCCTACAGCTCCCAGTGCCATGGAAGAAAACAGGAATGGCAACATACCACCAACCAATAAGCCGGCCATAATCTTAGGCTGGGCTATATCGATATTTTCGATGTTGGCCTGGGTCATAAATGCTGAGAAAAGGGCTAAGGCTGTAAGCGTAGCAGAAGCAATTGCAAAACCTTTACCAATAGCTGCGGTGGTGTTACCTACGGCGTCCAGTTGATCGGTTTTCTTACGCACATCCGGCGGCAACTCATTCATTTCGGCTATACCCCCGGCGTTATCAGCAATAGGACCGTAAGCATCGATAGCCAATTGTATGCCCATATTGGAGAGCATAGCTACCGCCGCTATGGCAATACCATACAATCCGGCGACGGAATAACTGATGATTATGGCTATGGCAAGGCCTAATACCGGTAAAGCGGTAGATTTCATCCCCAGCTCCAGGCCGCCGATAATGTTTGTGGCCGGACCCGTCATAGATTTGTTGACAATTCCTTTAACAGGCCTTGTGCCCGTGGAAGTGTAATACTCGGTAATTTTTCCGATCGCCAGACCAATAGCCAGGCCTACGAGGGTGGCGCCGAAAATATTCAGGGAAGTAAAGGTGCGCTCGGCCCCCATAACTGCATCAGAGGTCCAGGATTGAGGTAAAAACCAATCAATCAAAAAATAAGAAACCACAACCATTATCCCCATCGAGATAAACTCCCCTTTGTTGAGAGCCTTCTGAGGATCGCCTTTATCGCTGACCCGAACAAAGAAAGTTCCGATCACTGAAGTCACAATGCCCAATCCTGCCAGGGCCATAGGCAGAATAACAGGGCCAAGGGTAAAACCTTCCTGAAAAGGGGGAAGTATGACGAAGGAGGCGCCGAGGACCATGGTAGCGATAATAGATCCTACGAAAGATTCAAAGAGGTCGGCCCCCATACCGGCTACATCACCTACATTGTCGCCGACATTATCGGCAATGGTAGCCGGATTAAGCGGGTGGTCCTCCGGAATACCGGCCTCTACCTTGCCTACAAGGTCAGCGCCCACATCAGCAGCTTTGGTGTATATACCGCCGCCCACACGAGCAAAAAGGGCGATAGAGGAGGCCCCCAGGGAGAATGAAGAGATGACATTGAGAACCATTGCCAGATCCCACTCAACGCCTATTACATAGTTAAAGATAACAAATAACAAGCTAAGGCCGAAAACTCCCAGCGAGACCACACCAATACCCATTACCGATCCGCCGCTGAAAGCAATGGCCAATGCTTTTTTCAGGGAAGAGCGTGCGGCATGTGTTGTTCTTACATTGGCACGCGTGGCTATGGACAGACCAATAAAACCGGCTAAACCTGAAAATAAAGCTCCGGTAATAAATGATACTACTACAAAACCATTGGAATTCGCCTCGGTCGTGCTCTTGAAATACAGCAAGGCTGCAACGGCCAAAACAAAAATGACCAGGTATTTGTATTCTGCCTTCAGGAATGCCATTGCTCCTTCGCGAATATGTGAAGCTATTTTTTGCATTTTTTCGGTGCCTGGCTGTTGCTTCTTCACCCAGGCACTTTTCCAGCCGATAAATAAAAAGCCTAGTACGGCCAGAATTGGAAGATAGTAAACTAAGTTTTCCATACGAACGTTTGATTTTATTAGAGTTTAATTAACAAATATTTTTTTCAGGATATATGTGCAAATTAACGAAATTAAACTCACTTTTGTTTGCATTATAGAGATAATCTCTCGGGAAGGTTTTAAACATTGGTTTTATCCGTGCGTTTGGGGATAGTAAGCTTTGTTGCACAAAAGCCGAAAAGTTCTATACAAATTTTTTAACCTGAGACTTTCATTTCATGGATGTTAAGATTTGTAAACTCATTCGGGTTTTGAATTCCTGAGGAATTCATTTTATTAGTAATTAAATTATTCATAATTTTAAGGTATCTAAAAAGAAGAAGAGAGGACTAATGGATAAGATCAAGCTGAAAATCATTGGAATGTCTTACAGTCAGGCCCAAACGGGCGCTTATGCACTAATACTGGGAGAAGAAAATGGAGAAAGAAGAATTCCTATTGTGATAGGAGGGTTTGAGGCTCAGGCTATAGCCATAGAACTGGAAGATATGAAACCTGCGCGTCCACTAACGCATGATTTGTTTAAAAATTTCGCACAAACCTTTCATATTCAGATTAATGAAATCATCATCAACAAGTTTTCGGAAGGCATTTTTTATGCATTGCTGGTATGTGAGGATGCTGCCGGAAACACTTATGAAATTGATTCGCGAACCTCCGATGCCGTAGCCCTGGCTATCCGTTTCGATTGCCCTATATACACCTATGAGAGCATCGTACAACAAACCGGAGTTTCCATGGAGGAAGCCGAAAGTGATGAAGAGTCCTACACCAGTCCTTCCGGAACAGGACAAACCGCGGGAAGGAAGGAGCAGAGAGGGAAAGATGAGGAATTTTCCAGTTATACACTGAATGAACTGGAGCAGATGATAAAAGATGCTATCGCGAAAGAAGATTATGAGAGAGCTTCTTTAATTCAACGAGAAATCAACACCCGTAAAAACAAATAAAACCGGATTATGAAGAGAATTTATGTGGTAGCTCTCATTTTTTTTGTTGGGAGCTTTTTCATGGCTATTAATTTAAATGCAACCGATCAAGACGCAGCAAAGCAAAGCGTAAAACAGGAACAAACGCCTCCCTCCTCTGATACCCAAAGCGATACAACAAAAGAAATCTTACCCGACGAAACCACCAATAAGGTAATTCCCGGCACAGAAAAGCAATCGTTTAGCATTATTACTCTCCTTAGGGGAATACTGGGGGTTCTGGTATTGATTTTCATTGCCTGGTTGTTCAGTACCAACCGCAAAGCCATATCGTGGCGGGTGGTCATCACAGGCCTCCTTTTTCAGATCATCCTGGCCATGGGGGTGCTTTATGTCCCCGTAATACAGAGTGTTTTTGATTTTGTGGGAAAAGTGTTCGTCAGCATACTGGATTTTACTAATGAAGGCACGGAGTTTCTTTTTGCCGCCAATTCTACGGGCGAAATAGAGGAACCTTTGAAGAATTTTGCTTTCACCATACTCCCTACGATTATCTTCTTTTCAGCTTTAACGAGTTTACTTTTTTACCTCGGCGTGATCCAAAAGATTGTATACGGGCTGGCTTATATTATGAAAAAATTTCTGAAACTATCAGGGGCAGAGAGCCTTTCAGTGGCTGGAAACATTTTCGTCGGGCAAACAGAGTCTCCTTTGATGATAAAAGCTTATCTGCCTAAGATGAATCGTTCTGAAATGCTGCTGGTTATGTCGGGAGGTATGGCTACCCTTGCCGGTGGTGTGCTGGCCGTATATATCCGGGTATTGGGGGGCGGCGACCCCGTTCAGGAGTTGATTTATGCGAAACACTTGCTGGCAGCCTCTATTATGGCTGCTCCGGGGGTAATCGTTATTTCCAAGATATTAGTCCCTCAAACCGAAGATGTAATTTCGGACGCGCATATATCCAGCACTCAAGCCGGGAAAAACGTGCTCGATTCCATTTCCAACGGAACCACCGAAGGCCTTAAGCTGGCAGTCAATGTAGCGGCTATGCTGCTTGTTTTTATATCCTTCATTGCCCTGGTGAATTTTATTTTTGAGAAAGCAGGAGCATGGGTCGAGATCAACAATTGGGTAGCACAAGTAAGTGATGGTCAGTTTGAAAAGCTCTCCTTACAATTTATCCTCGGTTATGGTCTGGCGCCACTGATGTGGCTTTTAGGAGTTCACTCGGCGGATATTGCTCTGGTAGGGCAGATTCTCGGAGAAAAGATCATTATGACCGAATTTATAGGCTATATCAGTCTTAGCGATTTAAAAGAAGCCGAAGCTTTTACTGATCCTAAATCTGTTATAATGGGTACTTATATGCTATGTGGCTTTGCCAATTTTGCTTCTATTGGCATACAGATAGGCGGTATTGGTTCTCTGGCACCGAACCAGCGGCTCCTGCTAACGAAATTCGGGCTTAGGGCCTTGCTTGCGGGTACGTTGGCATCACTGCTGTCGGCCACTATTGTGGGAGTAATCCTCGGATAAAATGAAAACATGGATTCTTTTATTACTAATGCTGACAGCCATAAATATATCAGGGCAAGGGCAGAATACGAGGTATTATCGAATGGAAAAGCCTCTGCATATTATGGAGGTAGTCGTTAGTGAAGAACGTTTTGACCTTAGCGGGATTTGCCTGAAGGGCGATAATTGGTGGGTGGTTGCCGATAAGCCCTGGAATCATTTTCTTTATCGTGTGGATACCTTGAATAACCAGGTTGTACTGGAAACGAAAACAGATGTGTCCGTTTCCGGAAGGATGGATTTGGAAGGAATAGATTATGCAGAAAATGGGTTTTTCTTTTGTAATGAAAGAAGCTCGGCAGTATTTAAATATCATAGGGGAGAGGTTACCAGGTTAGCCCTTGAATGGGACTCCATAGAATTTGAATCATGGGGAAACACAGGGTTGGAGGGCATTGCTTTTGATTCCGAAAATCAAACCATTTACCTGGGCAAAGAGCGGCAGCCTCAAAAAATTTTTAAAACAAAGGCAGATGGTGGAAAAGTCCGCGAAGTCCTGAAAAAATTGACTTCAGAGCATGATTTTCAGATTAGCGACTTGAAATATGACAGCAGCTATTTGTATGTTCTGGATAGGAAAAATTACAGGGTTTTAAAAATAGATGTATCAGAACAGTTGCTCAAAGCAGTATTGAATTACGGGAACGTTATGAATCACAACGGGGAGAAGTTTTATGAAAATACCAGGTATCCCATGGCCGAAGCCTTGATGTTTGATCAAAACCGTTTGATTATCGGGTTGGATAACAATAGCAACAATTTTAATGAAAAAAATAAGTGGGTAAAACAGGCAAACCTGGAAGGCAACAATCCTGTTATTATTATCTTTGAAAGACCGCAACACTTTTAAAGTATGGTTGTTAGGTTAAAAGCTGTAAGAACCGGTGTAAAGTTATTTTATGAAACAGTACCTGGATTTAGTAGACAGAATACTCCAAAATGGGGTGGAAAAAGAAGATCGTACAGGGACAGGAACATTGAGTGTTTTTGGCCATCAGATGCGTTTTGATTTAAGCGAGGGTTTTCCGCTGGTTACGACCAAAAAGCTCCATTTGCGCTCTATCATTCATGAGTTGCTATGGTTTTTAAAAGGCGATACCAATGTGGCCTATTTGCAGGAAAACAAGGTGCGCATCTGGAATGAGTGGGCTGATGAGAACGGGGAATTGGGCCATATCTATGGCTACCAATGGCGATCATGGCCTGCACCCGACGGCCGGCATATTGATCAGATTAGTGAAGTCATCGAATCCATCAAAACAAATCCAAATTCGAGGCGACATATCGTTAGCGCCTGGAATGTAGGTGATCTGGATAAAATGAACTTACCTCCCTGCCATATTCTCTTCCAGTTTTATGTCGCCAATGGAAGACTCTCCTGCCAATTGTATCAAAGAAGCGGTGATACATTTCTTGGCGTACCTTTTAATATCGCCTCTTATGCTTTGCTAACGATGATGATGGCACGTACCACCGGGCTGGAACCGGGAGAATTTATTCATACCCTGGGAGATGCCCACATCTACCGCAATCACATCGAGCAATGTAAAACACAGTTGCAAAGGGAACCCAAAGAGCTTCCTACTATGGTTTTAAATCCGGAGGTCAAAAATATTTTTGAATTTACATATGAAGATTTCGAACTTCGTAACTACAATCCACATCCACATATAAAAGGCAAAATATCAGTATAATGGCAAAGTTTTCAATCATCGCAGCAATGGATCGTAACCGGGTATTAGGTCAAAATAATGATATCCCATGGCATATCCCCCATGATCTGAAGCGTTTTAAACAGATCACTTCGGGACATACCGTAATAATGGGTCGAAAAACTTTCGAATCCCTTCCCGGTCCATTACCCAAAAGAAGAAATATCGTCATAACCTCCCGCGAAGATTATTCTCCTCCGGGAGTTGAGGTGGTAAAATCCATAGAAGATTCCATCAAGATTGCGGATAAGAAACAGGAAAATTTTGTGGCCGGGGGCGCTAATATCTATGAACAGTTTCTTCCGTTTGCCGATAAGCTTTATCTAACGTTTATAGATGCAGCTTATGAGGGGGATACCTATTTTCCGGTAATAGATCTTTCGCAATGGTATTTGATGGAAGAAGAACACCACGTGACAGATGATGATAAACAGATACCGTTTAGGTACAAAACCTATCAAAGAAAGTAAAGAGCAGTAGTATGATGCGAAGAGTTTTTTTGTTTATTTCAGTTGCATTGGTTTTTGCAGGATGTTCCAAAGAGGAAAATATTTCAATTGATTATAATGAGTATATCAATGTCTCCGATGAATATGTGATGTTTCAGAATGTGGTTAATGAGAATCTCAAGTGGATTTACAGGATAAAAAAACATCCCGAGGCAACGCCTGGAAGTGGTTACAGAAAAGTTTATGTAACAAAAGATACTACTATTGGGGATTCGGCCGTCTATATCCTGGATTACCGGAAAGCATGGAATGATTACGACGGCGTGCATAAGGACAGTTTAATACATGTTGCGATTGTAGGGGAGATGACCGAAGAGGGCGATAAAGCTTATGTGAATCTTAATGGTTTTACGATTAAGGATCGCATGCTTCATGGAAAATTGTTTTTTGAACATAAAGGAGCCGGGGCCGATACAAATAGGATAGATTTAACTACTCAAAATTTAGGCTACAGTGATACTACGGGCAGAACCCATGAGTTGGGTATGAATCAGCAATTTAAGCTGGAGCTTTTTTACAATTCGACTGACAGCCTTTCCCTTCGTTTCTCAGCGGGCGGAGAAGCACAGGGAAAGGCCAGTAACTCTAAAGATTACAGTATAACTATTGCAGATACATCTTTGGTGAGGGATTCTTTGGCATGTACGCGCATCCAATCCGGCCATGCCATTATGGATTTGAGTAATGAGGAAGAAAGTTTAACTTATATTGATTTTAATCGAACTCCACCTGATAGCTGTAATTCAGATCATTTAATCAATATTGATGACAATAAATATGAAACCACAAGACCGCAACTCGCTCCCTGAAAAAGCTTCTCTTTTAAGTTTTTCGCTTTTGCTTTTTGGCCGCCGGGAAAAGGATATTGTTTAGAATTAGCCGGTATCCGGGTGAATTGGGATGCAGGTTTAAATCGGTCGGTGGATCACCAATAAAATGCCTGTAATCTTCCGGATCATGACCGCCCAGGTACGTCCACGTGCCTTTGCCAAATTTGCCATGGATATAACGGGCTTCTTTTAAGGCTTTATTTTGCCCCATGATTGTTACATCCGGTTTCAGATACTGCTTCCGGAAAGCGGTTGTTTGACCCATAAACCCTTTGATAAGATTTTCATGATCCTGGGTCAGCATCGTGGGAACGGGGTCCCACTTGGCTGAAAAATCAAAAAGTTTGAAATAATCGTTTTCCGGGTTAGCCTCCCGATTATTGGTGACATCTATCGAAGATATTTCATACTCATGCGGGTTCGTACTAATGGAAAAATCTGTGAAAGCCAGGCATTTGCTATAATCCAGCTTTTGCTGGGCATTGGGTTCAATAGGATCGCCGTCGAACATCACATCACAAATATCCACTCCTTCTGCGGCAAGGGCCACATCAAAGCTGTCGGGCGCCGAGCACATAGAGAACATATAGCCGCCTCCCGCAATAAACTCTTTTATCCGTTTGGCCACTGACAGTTTCATCTGCGAGACTTTTGAGAAACCCAGCTCCTGGGCTAATTCCTCATTATGGCGCACATCTTCCTGGTACCAGGCTGTATTTTTATAGGCATGCCAGAATTTACCATACTGCCCGGTAAAGTCTTCATGATGCAGATGCAGCCAGTCGTATTTCGGCAATACCCCGTCGAGCACTTCCGGGTCGTAGATAATGTCATGAGGGATTTCAGCGTATTCCATTACCAGGGTTACCGCATCATCCCAGGGCTGTTTGTTTTTGGGTTGATAAACAGCTATTTTCGGTGCTTTCTGAAGCTTAATGACGTCCTTGTTGACATCGGGATTGGCAATTTCTTTCAGTATCGTGTTGGCCTGGACATCAGCAATAACTTCATAGCTGACACCCCGGGCAATGCACTCATCCTCTATTTCGGAATAATGTTTTGCCATAAAGCTTCCGCCGCGATAATTTAAAAGCCAGTTCACTTCCACATCGCGCTCCAGCGTCCAGTAAGCTATCCCATAGGCTTTCAGATGATTGTCCTGGGTTTCGTCCATGGGGATAAGGATATGGGCCGCATTCCCGCTCAGAGTGAGAAACAGAAAGGATAAAACCAACAACAGTGGTTTTCTGAGGTAGCGCTTGCGATTAGAAAGGCGCATCATCGGTATCATCTTGTATATTTTTGAGGTCTTCATTGTCATCAGCATCATCATTCATTTTAGACTGAAACGTAAGTGTTTTCTTATTAGTATCGAACTCCTGGTTGGGTTGCAGGCCTTGTTGCTCCTGGCTCTGCACCTCCTGAACATTCTCCGGACTTTCAAAACGGGCATAATCGGCCAGGAACCTCAGGTTAATATCCCTCAGCGCCCCGTTTCGGTGTTTAGCCACGAGGAGCTGCGCCCACCCTTTTGTCGGGTAACCGTTCTCATCTTCATCCATACCATAGTATTCCGGACGATAAATAAACAACACCATATCGGCATCTTGTTCAATTGCCCCCGATTCTCTCAGGTCGGAAAGCTGCGGGCGCTTTGTGCCACCCCGCGTTTCAACCGAGCGGTTTAACTGCGAGAGAACGATGACCGGCACGTTGAGTTCTTTGGCCAGGCTTTTGAGCGATCGGGAAATTGTGGAGATTTCCTGTTCACGGTTGCCGTTTTTGTTTTCAACGCCTGTCGACATAAGCTGGATATAGTCGATAATAATCATCTGGATATCCTTCTGCTCTTTTAAGCGACGGCATTTTGCACGCAGTTCGAAAACTGATAAGGCGGGTGTGTCGTCTATAAAGATAGGCGCATCCAAAAGCCCTTCAATTTTGGTGTGTAGCTGGTCCCACTCATAATCTTGCAAGTTACCCTGCCGCAGGCGATCTCCCGATATTTGTGCCTCACTGGAGATTAGCCGTGTTACTAGCTGTACGGCGGACATTTCCAGGGAGAAGATGGCTAGAGGGCGTTGAAAATCCACGGCGGTATTTCGGGCCATAGAAAGGACAAAGGCTGTTTTCCCCATACCGGGCCGCGCGGCTAATACTACCAGATCGGCTTTTTGCCAGCCCGAGGTAAGCTGATCCAGGTTGTTGAAACCCGAAGGGACCCCCCTGATGTGGGAATCACTTTCTTTGGCTTTCTCTATCTCACTTATCGCTTCTTTCACAAGCGATTGCATATTCGCATGCGAACGGCGGAAGTTGTTTTCACTGACATTAAAAAGCTCCTGCTCGGCTTTATCCATCAGGTTAAAGACATCCGTGGTATCCTCATAAGCATCGCGTATTACTTCC
This sequence comes from Bacteroidales bacterium, assembly GCA_021738485.1. Classification (GTDB taxonomy): domain Bacteria; phylum Bacteroidota; class Bacteroidia; order Bacteroidales; family JAIPAH01; genus JAIPAH01. The sequence continues at coordinate 10,604 of JAIPBX010000083.1, forward strand.
CCAGAGATGCGGATAAGCTCTCTTTGAATAAATTTCTGCAAAAGTATGCGCGCATGATATTCGATATTAGCTGCAGAAGCTACTCCCTGGGTTAATTGGGTAATGTAATAAGGCCCCCCTATGATATCCAGGTTGCCGTTGCTTTTGAGTTCATTGGTTACCGTCAGGATATCAATGGGTTCCGATTTGGCAAAAAGACTCTGTATTGCCTCGAAGATTTTTTGATGGGCATCTTTGTAAAAAACTTCCGGCTGCAGGATATCAATGACGGAGGTCAATGCATTACGATCAAGCATTAAAGCCCCAAGCACAGCTTTTTCGATGTCTAAGGCCTGGGGGGGGATTTTCCCTGACTCAAGCGTTGGTAATTGTTGTTTCCCTTTGTTAGCGACTGAACTCTGCTTATTCTGCTGATTATATTGTGGATTGTTGACAATGTCCATAGGCTACACAAAAATAAAATTTCTATTATGAATTATCCGGGAAAACCCCTCGCATTTTTTCAACGAATCTAGTAATTAAAGTGTTGAAAATGAAGAAAAAATACTGGTTTTCCGCAGGGGGAACAAAAATACTAATTAATCAAGAGGAGGGATGCTCATCTGAAATCAAAATATTAACATTTCCCCCGGTTAAAATTTTAATAGTTCGCTATCAAAATATTATGACAAAAAGAAGTTTTCAACAATAACGCCCGAGCTCATTAGGTAGTATATACAATGTTTTGTTCCCCGATGAGGTCCTCCCCTAAAAACTTGTGATAGACCTGAACCGTAGCAATAACGTCTTTTTGGCAGTAGTCCTTGATACGTTCCAGGTTGTTGTCTTCATAGTATACTGTACCGACATCACTTCCGTCTATGTCATCCTTGGGGGTGGCGATATCAAATACGGCAGTCAGCAAATTCAAGGAGGTGTATTTGCGGAAATTTCCAAACTTCCATAATTCCATTGTGTCTATAAAACGCACCTGCCAGGGTTTCAAAACCGCTGTATTGAGAATATCCGGTAATTTAATCTGGTTGATGATCATGCGGCGGGCTATAAAAGGAAAATCGAATTCTTTTCCATTATGGGCGCAAAGATAGTGCTCACCGCTTGTAAAGTAGTTATTCAGCATTTCGGCAAATTCTTCGAGCAATCTGCTTTCATCATCATCATAAAAAGATTTGATCCGAAGTTCCTGGTTAGAAACAAATCCTACAGAAATACAAACGATTTTCCCAAATTCAGAATAAAGCCCTGCATTGGCAAACAGCTTGGCGGGTGTGTCTTCCTCTTCTTTGGCAATTTTTTGTGCTTGTCTATCCCATAAGACTTTGAAATTTTCCGGTAATTCTTCATAGGATTGCTTTATGGGTACGGTTTCGATATCGAGAAAAAGAACATTCTCTACAGGCAATTGGTAAAGCATAGTTTGTTTTTATTAATTTTATACAAAAGTCATCATATTATGATAAAATTACCAATCAGGACGTACTTTTTTATAGTATTGTTGGCTGGGTTCGCAGGGTGTGCCGATAAGAAAGGCTTTAATCCCTCGCCTGAGGTGAAAATCATTCAACCCGCAGAAAGTATCAACATTACCGTTCCCGATTCCGTATTGGTTAAAGCCCGGTTATTTGACGAAGATACTTTGCGTGAAGTATCTCTCAATCTTCTTGACAGGGATAAGCAACCCGTGTCAGGGTCAGTTATTTTCAGACCGGATAGTACGGATTATACCCTCCATTATGATTACCCCATTAATGATACCCTCGTGGAAACGGGAACTTATTATTTACAGGTTTCTGCTTATGATGGGGGACGGCAATTTGCAAGAAATGTAAAGGCACATATTCAGGGGGTTGAGAAACGAGTTCAGGGCTTCATAGTTATCCGCGGCGAAAATGAATACCTAACTCTTGAGCGATATAATGCTGATTTTAAAAGAATCAAAAAGCAGTCTTTTTTAACAGACTATCATACTTCCCGCTTTCATTCCCCCCGCAAGCTTCTCTTTCTTGCGGGGGCTGCGCAAACGCCGCTCAAAGTTATCCACATGGAAGATATTGTTACTCAATGGGAAAAGAGTTTTTCAGCAGACCGGGATTATCATTTTATGGATAATATGATCCTTTCCGGGAATAAACTTCTTACATCCTACTATAGCAAACAGGAATCTGCTGTATACAATTTTTCCGGTAATCGTATGAAAGATATACAGCTAGAAAACAGCTATTTTCCCGGAAAAATGGCCTTATCAGGGGAATATATTTTTCTTGAACGGATAAGCTACGGCTTTACAGAACGGAAATTGGGGGTGTATTACCGGGAGACAGCCGCTCATGCTGAGTCGTATCAAATAGCGGCGAACGATGTATTTGCTATGAAAGCCTTCAATAATGACAGCTTGTTTATGGCTGCCCGAGCCGGGGAAAGCCACAAGCTGATGCTGTTTAATAATGAAACCAAAGTCTTCTCTTCTCTGAAAACTTTTCAAAGTAAACCAATGCAGCTAATATTGAGAGATAAAAATTCATTTTTAATCAGTACAGCGAAGCACATTTATAATTACCATATTAAGAATGATTACCTTCAAATGATTCATTCAGGACAGAAAAAGATTATTCGTTATGATAAAGTAAACGATCGGGTCTATATTCTATACGAGTCGCGGGTTGAAGTTATTGATGCCACTTTGGGTTTAACCGCGAATTCGTTTCCTTTGCAGGAAGAAATAACAGATTTTCATTTGTTTTATAACCGTTAATGTATGGAAAGAAAATTAATAACTACGTCTGATAGTTCCCATACCATTTATTTGCCTGAAATGGAAGAGTACTATCATTCGACAAACGGAGCAATCCAGGAATCCCGGCATGTTTTTATCCGGAAAGGATATCATTTTATTGATGAAGCTATTGATAATGTCAACATTCTGGAAGTGGGGTTCGGCACAGGTCTCAATGCCCTTTTAACTCTGCTGGAAAGCGAAAAAACCGGCAGGAGGGTTAATTACGTGGCGGTGGAACCCTATCCTCTTGAGAAAGACCTTTATCAAAAATTGAATTACGGGGAGCTGCTGAATTATGAGAAGGCCGGTTCCTATCTTCAGCAAATGCATGAAACAAAATGGAATTTTCCTTACTACATCGGTGAAGATTTTATTCTTAATAAGCTATCCTATAAGCTGGAAGATACTGACCTTAAGCCCTCGGTGTTTCACCTTGTCTATTACGATGCTTTTGCTCCCGGAAAACAGGAAGAGATGTGGAACAAAGATCTTTTTAAAAAGTGCTATGAGGCTTTACAGGAAGGAGGGGTTTTGGTCACCTATTCCTCCAAAGGTCAGGTCAGGAGAGACCTTGCTGAGGCAGGTTTTACTGTTTCCAGGATTGAAGGGGCCGCCGGTAAGCGGGAAATGCTGAGAGCCATAAAATAAGAGGATTATGACAGAAGCCACGGCATTTAATATACGGGTATATGGCATCGTTATTGAGAAAGGGCATGTGCTGCTTAGTGATGAATTTCGTCTGGGACAGCGTATGACAAAATTTCCCGGCGGCGGTTTGCAACTGGGTGAAGGGACGGTTGATTGCCTGAAAAGGGAGTTTAGAGAAGAGCTGAATCAACCCGTTTATTCCATAGAACATTTTTATACCACAGATTTTT